>SDZE01000561.1 GCA_004173095.1 Bradyrhizobiaceae bacterium | reverse complement strand
CCCCAATAGGCCACCAGCAGGGTGGTGGCGTTGATCAGCGTATTGATGGTCTGCACGTCGCCGGTCCAGAATTCGTGCATCAGCACGCCCCACAGCGCGGCACATTCGAGCGTCAGTTCGCCCACCAGCGCGATGCGCCCGGCCACGTCATCCGCAAATGGCGCCAGACCCAGCGCTTGCGCGCGCACCCATTCGGCACCGGCGCGGGTCTTGCCGGCGCCGCGTCCGCCGATCATCAGCCAGGTCAACCATGGCTCGCCATTCGCCGCGGCCTCCGGCGGCACCTGATGGGGATGCGCAAATACCTGCCAGCATGAACTCAGAAAATCGAATTCCTCAGGCCTCATCGTCTCCCACAGGAACAGGCGGTCCGCCTCGGAGCCTGATGTCCAGACGTCGAGAAAGGCGCTCACGGAGGTCGTCCAGGTCGCGGGGGCGATCGGGATGGGCGCGATCGGCGTCGTGGGCGCGGTCGTCATCGGCGCGTCTCCGCTTGTCGGCGTCCATCTCCTTGCGGAGTTCGGCCGCGACGCGCGCCAGTTGCGCCACCGTGCGCGCATGGCGCTCGGCCTCGCTGGCACCGGCCTCGCCGCGCTGGGGGTCACGCATGATGGCGTCGATCTGGTCGAGCTGATGGGTCATCGTTGCGACGATCCGGCCAATCAGTTGCTCGTGAGTCCTTGATCGTCGGCGCGGTCGCGCAAGCGAGGCCGCATCGCCACTCGCGGACGCCGCGGGCGACACCCTCTTGTTTGCAATCTTCCTGGCGGCCGGCGTGTTAGCTTTCAGTACCTGCGCTCGCGGAGTCCTCGCTGCGGCCGTTGGCGTCGCAGGCGTCTTCACCGCTTCGTCAGCACGCAAAGAATTAGCCCGCACCGGCTGTTTCGCCGGTCGGGCTATCGTTGTCCTGGTCATGATCAAACTCGCTTGCAAAAATCAGCTGTGAAACTGCGCGGCGGCTCGATGATCGGTTATTAAAACGAGTCGGTCCTGCGCTCAGGTCCGGAAGAAAAAGAACCAAACGCCCGCCATCAAGACGGCCGCACAGACGGTGCTGACCGTCAGCAACACAAGCACCGACGGCCCCGGTTCGGCCTGACGAGCCTCGGTCGCGGTTTCGACGATTCGTCCATCCTGCTTCGTTGCCATGGCGTCCTCATTGGTTTCGCCCGCGATGCTCTCCATCTCGCGCGGATGCCCTGCGGGCATCTGATACTCCGGGCACGCTCTGGGTGCCCTTCATAGCGGCAACGCATCATCGGAAGGCATGTTCCGGCCGCGCACGCGATCGACCTGCGACATGAGATCATGTCAGCAGATCCTATCGATCAGGCGCGCCGCGGCGGTGCTGAACGGTTCGGAACCCAGTTGTGGAGCATGTCGTAAACCTAGCCGGGGAGCGCACCGCTGTCAAGGGATTAAATCTTACAGAGGATAACTTCCCCAACTCGCGCTTATTCCGCAGCAACCTCAGAGCCTTGACCTGGCTAAGGCCGCGACCAGTTGGCGCCGGGGGCGCTGGTGATCTTGTCGGGATAGTCGATATTGATCACGCAATTGCCGCGCATGTCCGCCGCCGCCTGCAGGCATTGCCGATAGTCGTAAAACTGGCAGATCTGCGGGAGCGCAAGTCCGCGCGGCCCGCCAATCAGCACGCAGAACGGAGGGATGCCGGAGCGCGCCCCTTTCGGCGGCCGTGCATCGGCGGGCGCCGATGCGAAGAACGCGGTGGCTGCAGCCAAAGCTGCGGCCACGATAAGATACCGGCGCGATGTCATCAAAGACTATCCTTGGATCAACTCTTGAGGACGCTTCCTCATGCGTCAGCTCAACGCACGCGCCGACTGTGCGGCGCCGGCATCGCGGACGCACCGCCGCGATATTCGACATTGCCGACGCAATGCCCGCGCGATCCGGTCGCGGCCGCGCTGCATTGCTCGTAGCTCGCATAGATGCAGTTGCTGACATAGGAGTCGGAGCCGTTGACGCCGCTCCGGGCAATACAGAATGGCGCACCGTTGGCGCTTGCCGGTGTCACAGTGCTAATGCCAACAGAAAAAACGGTTGCGGCCAGGCCGGCCAGCAACGGAATACGGAAATACGAGGTCATGATCGTGCCCTGAAATTGAGGATACGCGAGCTATGGCTCGCGCAAGTCCATATAGGCAGTGTCATCGCCACCAACAGAACGTTCACGACATTGCGTTCCAGGCGGCGATGCGACCAGCTAACCACGAATGCGATGGATGGCGCGATGACGGCATAGTGACGCAGCTGCGACCGACATCGCCGACGCTGTCGGGACCGGGTTACCCTTGCCTGCTACTTCAGTGACGTATTGATGTCGGCGTAGCGGCCGTTCAGCGTGGTGCCGAGACCCTGTACGGCGGCGATGATAGCAAGGCTGATGCCTGCTGCAATCAACGCATATTCGATAGCGGTCGCACCGGACTCATCATTCAAGAATTCAGAAAACAAACGCAGCACTTCTGCCTCCTCACGCCGATGCCGGACTTCTTCCGTCATCGTCCTCAGCCGTCGTCATCCTCAACGCGCTCGAACCTAGCAATGAAAGGTTGCGTCATGGTTCCCGAATAGCCTGAATTGTAAATTAATCGAGTGGTAACGATGTACGAGGCGCGATCGCCCTCAGTCCGGGGCGGCCAGGCCGGCTGCGGCTTTGGTGGGGCCGGCCAGCGGGCGTTCTTCCATCAGCACGAGAAACAAAGCGGCGAGCGCGAGCAAGGCTGCGGCCGACTCGAACACGTAACGGAACGCCGTGATCATCTCCTCGCGCGCGATCGCCTGCGTCGCCTGCGCGTGTTCGCCTGCGATCGTGAGGTTGGGGCCGAGCGACATCAGCAGCACCGTGGTGAAGGCGGCGACGGTGAACGAGGACACCAGCGCGCGGAAGAAGTTCATGGCGCCGGTCACGGTGCCGACCTGCGGACGCGGCACCGCGTTCTGGATCGAGACCAGGCTGACCGGGAAGATCATGCCGAGGCCGATGGAAAACAAAGCGAGCATCGTCAGCAATTGCCACAGCGGCAGCGGCGTCAGCAGCGCGATGGCGAGGCTGATCATCGCAGCCGCCGCCGTGCCGCCGATGGCGATGCGCTTGTAATGCACGGCCCGCGCCATGGTGCGACCGGCGATCAGCGCGCCGAGCACCGAGACGGCGGCGATCGGGATCAGAGCGAGCCCGGCTTGCGCGGCGGTGAGGCCGTAGACGACCTCGTAATACAGCGGCAAATGCACGGTGAGGCCGAGCATGGCGCCGAGACAACAGCCGCCGGCAGCCATGGCGTAAGGCACCACGCGTCCGCCGATCAGGGACAGCGGCAGGAACGGTTGATCGGTATGCATCGCATGCCACACAAATGCGACGGCGATGGCGACGGCCGCGCCCAGCAAGGCGAGGATGGTCGGTGACAGCCACGCGAAGCGGCTGCCGCCCCAGGTCAACGCCAGCATGAAGGAGACCGCCGAGAGCATCAGCAGGATGCCGCCGAGCCAGTCCACTTTGCGGCGGCGATGGAAGACCGGAATCTTCTTCAGGTTCGGCAACATCAGCAGCAACGCGCCGATGCCAAGCGGGATATTGACCCAGAAGATCATCGACCAGTGCAGGTGTTCGGCAAACACGCCGCCGAGGATCGGACCACCGATACCGGCCGCGACCCATACGCCGCTGAAATAAGCCTGATACTGTCCGCGCTCCTTCGGCGAAATGACGTCGGAGATGATGGTCTGCACGATCGGCAAGATACCGCCGCCGCCAAGGCCCTGCAGCGCGCGGGCGATGATCAGGAAAAGCATGTTCGGCGCCAGCGCGCACAGAACAGAGCCGGCGATGAACAGCGCCATCGCCGCGATGATGGTGACGCGGCGGCCATAGATATCACTCAGCGTGCCGAACACCGGGGCTACGGCGGTCGATGCGAGCAGATAGGCGGTGATGACCCAGGACAGATTGGAGACGTCGCCGAATTGCCGGCCGATGGTCGGCAGCGCCGAGGCGACGATGGTCTGGTCGAGCGCTGCGAGGAACATCGCAAGCAGCAGGCTGATCAGGATGGTGCGGATTTCGGCCTGGGTGAGCGGCGCCGGCATCACCGATGGCGCATCATCGACCGCGATGGCTTCGCCGGGCATGCGCGACAGCTGTTCGGCAATCTCTTCGGGGATCGGCTGATCATCGGCCGCCGGGCGGCTCTCTCGTTGGATCTGATTCATGCAGCGCGCGGTTCGCAATCTCCGTCATCGGCACCGCCATGTGCGGCGCAACGGATGGTTGCAGATGTTTTATGCTTCGAACGATGCCGATGACAGTCGTTTCATTGCATGGGAGCGTCCCGCCGCGGGCAGTCTCTTGCGCCCCCGTGATCAGGCGCTGCGGCTTAGTTCAGCCAGCCGGCGCCATTTCTCATAAGCATAGCGGCGATTGTAGTTGGCCACATCCCATCCCGCAGCACCGTCAAGAAAGCCGGCGCGCAACACGAAGGCCTTGATGAAGGCCGCGACGCCATGCAGCGATGCCTGAGCCGAGCCTGCGCGCCGGCCGCGCGAAAACATCTGCGCGGCCGCGGCACTGGAGTAGCGCACGATCTTGTCCTCGGCATCGGCGCGCGAGGTGATGCTGTCATGCTCGATGCGGAACGCGGCGGTGCGGACGTCGCCATCGACGATCACGCGCTCATGCACGAGGTCGTCGGAAAACCGCCCCTGCCCGCGCTGGAACAATCGCGTCACGTAGTCCGGCGACCAGCCGCTATGCTTGATGATTTTGCCGCAAAAGCGCGACCGCCGCGAGAGGCGATAGGCGGCCGGTGGTGTCGCGCCGGCCATCGCCGCTAGCAACGGCGCGATCGCCGAAGGATCCAGCCACTCGTCGGCATCGAGCGACAGCACCCACTGCCCGTTGGCCAGTGCGAGCGCGCGCGCTTTCTGCGGCCCGAAACCCGGCCAGTCCGGCGTCACGATCACCTTGGCGCCGAGCGATTGCGCAATTTCGACGGTGCGATCCCGGCTGCCGCTGTCGATCACGATGATCTCGTCGGCGCAGGGCACCGAGCCGAGGCAGCGGCCGATGCAAGCTTCCTCATCCTTGGTAATGACGATGAGTGACAGCTTCGGCGATATCATTTGGCCGGCCGCTTCTTCAGCATCGCCCGGCGCGGCAATTGCGCCGGCCACGACACGATGTGATTCTCCAGTTCCTCGTCCGGCACGGTGTCTTCGGACGCCTCGACGCGGCCACGCACGGACACACCCGCTTCATGTACCGTTTCGGAACTGCCCGAAATCAGCGGATGCCACCAATACAGATCGCGCTTCTCGGCCGCGAGTTTGTAGCCGCAACTATGCGGCAGCCAGCTCAGGCTGCGCACATTGTCGGGCGTCAAACGCACGCAGTCCGGCACCTGATCGGAGCGATTTGGGTAGTCCTTGCAGGCACATAGGCCAGCATCCAGGAGCTTGCAGGAAATATGGGTGTAATAGATCCGGCCGGTATCCTCATCTTCCAGCTTATTCAGACAGCAGCGTCCGCAGCCGTCGCACAGGCTCTCCCATTCGGCATTGGACATCTCTTCCAAGGCCTTGGTTTTCCAAAACATTCCCTCCTGGTCGGAGCGACGTGGGGCGCGCGCGGTCATGCAGTTCGATTCAGGTCAATGAAGGCGAAGATGCCTTCTAGGAGCAGCGGCATCGCTCCTGCAAGCATCATCGCGCACAACAGCGTTCAATGCGGGGCGAAACCGCGGCCGCCGTTAGCCCTGACGCGCGATTGTGGTGCTATGCCATTGGTTTATCGGCGTTGCTCGGCTAGAACTTGACGCATATTTCCAAGCGCCACGCCCGCCGCCGGGATGCCGCATTGATACGCAACAGAAGCCAGCGGCGCCCGCGCGGGCAACGCCTGCCCTGCACCAGAGACAAGGCCCCACGTGCCGAAGATCGACCCGTCGAAATGGATCACGAAAATCCGGCATTTTCTGCTGGATCTCGACGCGCGGATCGATTCCGGCCTGTTCTCGTCGGGGCGCGGCACCCGCGAATTGTGGGAGCGCTACTCCACCTTCATGGATCGCTTCCATGTCGGCAGCTGGAAGCGCTGGGTGTTCATCGAACCGCTGTCGGAAGCCGCGACGCTCGGCCTCGGCGGCCTGATGCTGATGCTGGCACTGGCGCAGCCCGCGTTTCGCGAAACCGCCGATGAAGACTGGCTGAAGAAATCGGATCTCGCCGTGACCTTTTTGGATCGCTACGGCAATCCGATCGGCAGCCGCGGCATCAAGCACAACGACTCGATTCCGCTGGAGGACTTCCCGGACAACCTGATCAAGGCGACACTGGCCACCGAGGATCGCCGCTTCTACGACCATTTCGGCATCGACATCGCGGGCACTGCGCGCGCGCTCGTCACCAATGCCCAGGCCGGCGGCGTGCGCCAGGGCGGCTCGTCGATCAGCCAGCAGCTCGCCAAAAACCTGTTCCTGACCAACGAGCGCACCATCGAGCGCAAGGTCAATGAAGCCTTCCTCGCCATCTGGCTTGAAACGCGGCTGACCAAGAACGAGATCCTGAAGCTCTATCTCGACCGCGCCTATATGGGCGGCGGCACGTTCGGCGCGGATGGTGCCGCGCATTTCTACTTCAACAAGTCCGCGCGCGACGTCACATTGGCCGAGGCCGCGATGCTCGCCGGCCTGTTCAAGGCACCGACCAAATACGCGCCGCACATCAACCTGCCCGCGGCCCGCGCCCGCGCCAATCAGGTGCTCGACAATATGGTCGATGCCGGCTTCATGACCGAAGGTCAGGTGTTCGGCGCCCGCCGTAACCCAGCCATCGCTGTCGATCGCCGCCAGGAAGTCTCGCCGAACTACTATCTCGACTGGGCCTTCGACGAAGTGCGCCGCCTCGTCGAGACATTCCCGAAATCCTATATCGAGCGCGTCTTCGTGGTTCGCACCTCGATCGACATGAACGTGCAGCGCGCCGCGGAAAGTGCCGTGGAAAACCAGCTGCGCCAGTTCGGCCGCGACTACCACGCGACCCAGGCCGCAACCGTCGTCGCCGATCTCGACGGCGGCGTGCGCGCCATGGTGGGTGGCCGCGATTACGGCGCCAGCCAGTTCAACCGCGCCGTGGACGCGATGCGTCAGCCCGGCTCGTCGTTCAAGCCCTATGTCTACACGGCGGCGCTGCTCAATGGTTACACGCCGAAATCGGTGATCCTCGATGGTCCCGTCTGCATCGGCAACTGGTGCCCGCAGAATTACGGCCACTCCTATTCCGGCAATGTCACGCTGACACAGGCGATCACGCGCTCGATCAATGTCGTGCCGGTGAAGCTCTCCATCGCCCTCGGCAAAGGCAGCCCAAGGGCGGGCCGCGCCAAGATCGTGGAGACCGCGCGGAAATTCGGCATCAAGGCGCCGTTGCTCGACACGCCGTCATTGCCGATCGGCTCGACGGAAGTGTCCGTGGTCGAGCACGCCACGGCTTACGTCACCTTCCCGAACAAGGGCCGTGCCGTGGCGCCGCATGCAGTGCTCGAAGTGCGCACCGGCGCCGGCGACCTGGTCTGGCGCTACGACCGCGACGGACCGAAGCCGACCCAGGCCATTCCCGCTTCCGTCGCAGCCGATATGGCGGAAATGATGAGCCATGTGGTGAGCGAAGGCACCGCGCGTCGCGCAGCGCTCGACGGCATTCCCACCGCCGGCAAGACCGGCACCACCAATGCGTATCGCGATGCCTGGTTCGTCGGCTACACCGGCAATTTCGCGGCCGCGGTCTGGTACGGCAATGACGATTACTCGCCGACCAACCGCATGACCGGCGGCTCGCTGCCGGCGCAGACCTGGCACGACATCATGGTGGCCGCCCATCAGGGGATCGAGGTCAGGGAATTGCCGGGCGTCGGCATGGGCACGCGCAATCCGGCCGCGGCCGCCTCGTCCACCATGGCGGCCAATGCACAGGAGCAGAAGCCCGGCCCGCCGCCGGTGCTGACACGGCGCGGCGCCGACGTTCTGTTGCGCGTCGAAAAACTTCTCGACGATGCCGGGCGCTCCGTGGGCAACACCTCCGCGACGGAAGCACCGAAGCAGCCGCGGGCATCGACCGCGCTGGCCTTCCCCGAGAATTATGCGGCAGCCGGCGACGCCGCCGCAAAGCCGACCCCTGCTCCCACCCGCAAGAATTGACGCTGACGACATGATGGTGGTGGCGACGTGCGCCTGATCTTCCTCACGCTTCTGGCGCTGATCATCGCCGCCGGTGTCGGCCTCGGCCTGACCTGGACCACGGCGACACGCGGCGTCGATCTCAACACGCTCACCATCGGCGCATGGACCGCGCGACCGCGCAGCGGTTCGAGCGAGATCGATCCATATGCCCGCGCGTCCGTCGCGCGCTCGGGCGAATTGCCGATCGGCACCGGCGACGGCATCACCTTCACCGCCACCACCGACGACGGCAAGAAGCCGCTCGACGGCCGCTGCGATGTCGTCATCAGCGGCGTCACGCCGCCGGCGCGTTTCTGGACGCTCACTCTGTACGACAGCAAGGGCCGGCTCGTCGCCAACACGCTGGATCGCTACGGCTTCACCAGCCAGGAAGTCGTCCGCAGCGCCGATGGCACCTTCGAGATCCGTGTGGCCGCCCGCTCGCGCGCCGGCAACTGGCTGCCGACCAGCGCCATCGATCGCTATGTGCTGATGCTGCGTCTGTACGATACGCCGGTGGGCGTCGCGACACGCAGCCAGAAGGACGCGCCGATGCCGGCCGTCACCACGCTGGGCTGCCCGTCATGATCCGGTTGTTGTTCACCATCATCGGCGGCGTGCTGCTCGGCGGCGTGGTGCATCTCGTCAGCGTGCTGGCGCTGCCGCGCATCGCCACCCAGGACGCCTATTCGCGTCTCGCAGCGGTGACCAAGGAGAACACGGTGACGCCATTGGCGGCGACGAGTCCGGCCAATGCCCTGCTACCCTTCATGGACCCCGCTTTCGCCATGGCCGTCTGCCGCTACGATCTGTCGAGCGGCCCGATCAAGCTGACGGTGCCGGTGAGCCAGTCCTACACCTCGGTGTCGTTCTACAGCCGCAACGACGTCGCCTATTACGCCATCAACGACCGCTCCGCCGGCCGCCGCGTCATCGAATTGGATCTGATGACCGAGGCGCAGCATGAGGCGTTGCCGGAAGAAGAAGACGTCACCGCCGCCGACCGCCTGATCATCGATTCACCGACGGCGAGCGGATTGATCGTGTTGAAAGCCTTGGCCGCCGAGCCCGGTCTGATGATCCAGGCGCAGGCCTCGCTGGCCGCCGCGAATTGCCGCGTGCAGAGCGATCCACCGACGGCGCCTGTCAAAGGCAAGCGCTGATCGCAGCGAACGACGCTTATCCGCCGACGCGCAACGCCCGCGCGGGACGGACCGGGACCACCGTGCCGGCCGCCGCATTGGCTTGCGAGCCCAGTTCGGTGATCAGCATATCGGCACTGGCTGCGATATTGTCGGGCGCGTGGATCACCAGACGCTCCAATGCCCATTTGTAGGACGACACCCGCCGCTGCAGGCATTGTTCGACCCATTGCACGATCAGCGCGTTTTCATCCAGCCGCGCCAGCGCATCGGCGCGCTCCGCCGGCTCCAGCGCGGAGACGAGTTTCAGGCTGGACGCGCGCTTGCGATCGAGTTCGTTGACGCGCATCGCCGTGCCGTAAAACGCCTCGAAACGCAGGATGTCGTTGCGCACGTCGTCCATCAGCACGGCGTAGCGCGAGGCATGCGAGCGATGCGGCTCGTCGATCAGCAACCGGCCATAGGCCGTCCGATCGAACACGACGGCTTGCCGCCACGGCGCCTCGATGGGTTTGTAATCGCCGAACACGCTCTTCCACAACGGGCGCGAATGCGGTGGTTCGATCAGCGGATAAGCCTGGTCGCGCAACTGCCGCTCGAGATCGGTGAGTTGAAACTGCGATGACGCCAGGCCGACGCTGCCGGTGGCCTCGACGCCAACCCAGCGATGCATGTCGTCAGTGACGGCGTTGTTACGGGTGCGGCCGAGATCGCCGCCTGCGCAACCGCCGAGCGTGCTGCTCAGCAGAACAATGCCGGCGAGATAGGGCGTTGTGCGCCGAAGGCGTGTGCGTTTCGGCTGGCTCGTCATCAACATCAAAGTTTCCCGCGATCAGGATCGCGCGCGTCGTTTGCCGCGACGGCCCTGCGCGGTGCCTTCCGGGCCTCGTCGGCCATTGCTGTCGTCGCTGTGACGTTCGATGCGGATCACCGGCAGGATCAGAATACGTGCAGAGACCCTGCGCGGCGCGGGAACCCCATCCGCGCCCATCCGTCGCGCTGCCGCATCCGCCGGGAACTTGATGATCGTGCCCATGGTCTCAGCCCGTCGCGTCGTCTCCTTCGCGGACGACGCCAGCGCATTAGGGCGACTTATGGTTAATGAGTGATTAACGGACCGGCTTTGAAATCATTGAACCTTGTTGGTCACGTCCATGAAGCGAAAGCGAATTGAACGTGAACAGGACGGACAATGCAGAACCACCACTTTTTTCGCTCCACTCGCGCCTCCCGCGGCACTCAGATCGTTGCCGTTAAGCGCAAACCGCCCACCCCGCAGACGGAAGATTTACGTCGATCGACTGATGCGCGCTCGGCGCTCGTACAGCATCGACGCCGAGGCGCGCGGCGCGGCGGTGCGCGATGACTTCCCATCAGTGCGGCCGTGAGACGGGGTGCCGCACATGACGGTCACCATTCGCCGCGGGGATTGCCGAGACGTGCTGCGAACGATCGCTGACGATTCCGTGCATTGCGTCGTGACTTCGCCCCCCTACTTCCGTCAGCGAGATTACGGCGCTGACGGACAGATTGGTCAGGAGGCAACGCCGGCGGACCTGGCCGAAGCGCTCTGCGAGGTCGGTCGCGAATTGCGACGCGTACTCCGGCCGGACGGCTCGTTCTGGCTGAATATCGGCGATACCTACGCCGCCGGCGGCAATGGTGGTGGCGGCTCGCTGGTAGCCAAGCGCCGTCAATGGACAGGTGCTCACGAGCGCAAGGGCTGGCGCCGTCAATCGCCCGGCTTCAAAGAAAAGGACATCACGCTCACGCCGTTCGTTGTCGCGGACATGTTGCGAGCAGATGGCTGGTATCTTCGATCGACGATCATCTGGGACAAGATGGTGGCGACGGAGCCTCCTCGAGTTGATCGGCCATCGACGGCTCACGAATATCTATTCCTGCTCGCCAAAAGCGAACAATACACCGTCAGAAATCCTGGCGAACCTTGGTTTCTCAGCACGGTTTGGACCATTCGGCCTCAGCCAAGCTACACCGGCCACCCAGCCGTCATGCCGGCCGAACTGGCGCGCCGTTGCATCATATCGAGCACTCAGCCTGGTGACCTCGTGCTGGATCCTTTTGGCGGGTCCGGCACCACTGGGATGGTTGCCGATGGTCTGAACCGCGACGCGATCCTGATCGAGCTCAATCCTGAATATGCCGAGATAGCTGAACGTCGCGTAGCCGACGCCGGCGGAATGTTCGCAACCGCTGGGACTCCCGCGCTCAGCTCCAAGGACGCAGGGCTTGCGACATGAGCGCCGAAGCATCCTTCAAGCGACCCAGCTTGGCTGAGGCCACGCTAATTAAGCTGACAATTGCTGGGCAACCCTGCATCAGCCTCGGGTTTTAAGGGAGAACTTCTTTCGCAGTTCAGCGGCAACTTCATCCGCCAATTTCTGTGCGTACGACGCATGCTTCGGCGCAGTAATCACCATTGGTTTCCAGCCTACAAGAGGATCGGGACGGACGGAGACGTAAACGCCGCCGACAACGATCCGCTGGGCGATCATCTCCTCAAGCTCGGCTTCGGTCTTTTCTTGCTTACCCAAGTGGCTTTCCTCACCTCAGTGAAAAGCTACTTCCTCATGTGGTGATATGTTTCGTGGTCGCCAGTTCACAAAGCATTGAGACGGCAGCCACAAGGCACAACTTATAGTTCAGCAGTAGCCATAGCCACCGCAGCCATAAGGCGCGCGGCCGAAGATCGTCTCTGGCCGAGTGCCGTAATAGGAACGATAATAATAGGAATTCGGCTTGCCATAATACCCGTGCACGATCGACGGGATATAGACTTCTGGTGCGTAGGTAATGACCGGTTCCTGAACGGGCTTTTCACGCTCCGCCAAGATGACTCGGCGGGATTGCGGCACCGGCTCTGCGAAGACCGCACCAAGGCGGCTATGGCCGGCTAGATCGGCGGCACCGGCTGTGGCGGCGCCGCTGACCAGAAGCAGTATGAAGGCAATATTGCGCATGATTCGCAGCATAGCGGGAAACGCGCTGACGAAGGTTAACGATGCGATCCGATGTCGAAATGCGGATACGCTATAACGTAACGCCCCAGGCTTTCGCGGTCTGCGAAATCCAGTCGCGATAAAGCGTCAACGGGGTGACGCCGGTCAGGCCGCCACACCCGGCGCCGTTCTTGGCACCGGTAGACCATGAGATCACGCCCACTATGACGCCGCGGCCATTCTGCCGCTGCAGGACTGGCCCGCCGGAGTCGCCTGTACAGGCGCCGATCCCAGCGCGATCGCCCCGCGTGGCGGGATCCTGTAGGCGGATCTGCAATTTGCCGGGATGGCTAGTGGAGATCAGGTCTGCCGAACGCACAGTGCCGCCGCTCTTGCCGTCACCACGCGCGGCTACGCCGACACCCGCGATGGTGTAGGCTTGGCCAGCCTCGAATGGTTCCAGCGGCCGCCCGAACGGCAGCGCGGTCGTGCCAGGCAACGGCTCATTGAGCTGCAGCAGCGCGATATCGGCGCTGGCGCGGTGCGCCCTGATGCCTTGCGCGTTGAAGCCAGGATGATCGGCGACGCGCTTCACGGCGATCAATCGAGGCTGCCGTTGCGCATCATATTGCACGATCTTGTAACTGGCGCCCGGTGTTATGCAATGCGCGGCCGACAGCACTAACGTCGGAGCGATAAGTGTGCCCGAACAAAAATTGCCGCGCGAGCCAACAATGGTGAGCACGCTTCGACCAAAGGTGTCGTTGTCTACTTTAGCACCCCCTACAAGAGCGCACGCAGGGGAACTTAGGAGAGCGCAAATAAAAGTTATCGATGCATACCTCATAACCAACCATCAATCGACCTTCGCAGCTATGTCAACAGGTCCTTAGACAAAGAATTGCCGGCCATGGATGGACGCCTTTCGCCATCAAAGGGGCCTCGCATCACTAGAGCGATGAAGGCGTCCTTCATCTCATCTATAAACCCCGGCCAATCTCGTTCGAGATACTGACGTACCGCTTCAACACGAAAGGTCGGAAAGAAGAATTTCCACACGACGATGAAGTCAAGCACCTCCTGCCCTTCATCATCGGACTTGGCGCTACGAGTCAGAAGCCGCCTCGGCGCGAAGGCCGCACCTTGATGCTTTGCAACTTCTGCAAAATCCGCAGCTGCGACAATATCGCGCGCTGTGCGAAGAACTCGCGACAATTGTTTACGCCTATCGTCCTCTTCCTCCTCAGCGACCTTTGCCTTTGCCAGTCGGTAGGCTTTGGCTCGAATTCTGGATATCTCACGCGCGCGCGGCATTCGCACCTCCGATTCGATCTTGGATGCAAAGAGCAATCAGTGGATCGAGTGTAGAAGATCTGAAATGGCTAGCCCTCTTGAGCCGGCGAGCCGAAACGGTTAGCCACGTCTTGCCGATCAGGAATAGTGATGGGATTAGAAAATAATCTTTCGGGCCCAAGTCCCCATCGCTCAATCTCGCCAGCACTGTTATGTCTGGTTTGAGCGGCGCCGACCGCCTTAGCTGCCACTGGTTTTTTCCGCAAGATGGACGAGCGGAAACTACAATGAAAGCGATCACCAACTCCTCATTGACGCATATATGAGATGATCCAGAGGTCCAGTTAACCGAACACCCCAGCGACCGCAGACGAGCGACCAGCTGACTCATCACGGCGAAACGAAAATGCGTGCTCTGTCCACTTCGAAATGCCGGCCGATAGCCAATCCGATCGTATGCGGCCCCTAGTCCTCCGAAATGCTCTTTGTATGCATTCACGCAAGGTGCAATGTCGTCCGCATCGATAGTGGAAGCCGTCAGCCTTCCAGTAACGCACCATAGCGCTGTTAACGAATCCAATAGCTCATTGTCCGTATATGCGCGCGCATTAAACGCAAGCTGTTGCTGAGCACGCTGAAACAGATCAATCGGAACGACCATCTCATACGCGCCGATAGCTTCTATCCACATGCTCCGACTATTTTTTACCGAAGGGCCGCCGAGTTTGCGCGACGTCTTATTGAACTGAGCCGACCCGATGTATTTTTCGTTCGTGAGAATTTCGCGTATAGCAACATCGCTCCAAGCCCGGCCGCTAGAGTTCTTTACGCTCTGATTATTCAGCTGTCGTGCGATCGCGCTGAGCGACATCTTGTTTTGAACGAAGGATCGATAGATATCTGAGATCACTCTTAGCTCGTCCGTCGGCCCAGGCACGAGGACTACACGGTCCGTGGACAACCGCTTTCTCTGACCATCTCGAAGGGTCGTTCTTTGGCCAGTCACCCCGTCAATCAGACACCGCCGAAGCCCGTATCCGGCGACTGAGCCGCGATGGCAACCGAGCGATACAATTTTAGCTTGCCCCGCGAAGACTTTGACGGACAACTCACGACTGAATTCCCCCGCCATGACACGTTTCAGCGTTTTCAAGATAGATGCAGACAGGCTCCCGTCGTTACAGAATTGCTCCGCGCAGTACTCAACCGATACGCCATGCGATCGACAAATATACTCGTAGTAAGCGCTCTCATCCGTGTCCTGGAATCGACCCCAACGACTGACGTCATAGATAAGAATGGTTCCGAAGTCCGCAGAGCCCGACCGAACATCCGCGATCAGCTGCTGAAGCCCAGCTCTGCCGGCCGCCTTAAGCCCACTTCGGCCAAAATCTTCATAACTTCGGACAATGTTCAATCCGGCTCGCGCCGCAAAGACTGCTATCGCCTCGGCCTGTATAGCGATCGAGTTCTCCTGCATGTCGGTGGACATGCGGACATACTGAACGGCCCTGGTCCGGATTAGCTGCATGCATTGAGCTGAGCGCACTCCGGTCAATGAATCGTGCAACCGACGCATAAACTTTGTGACGCATCCGGTCTAATCGCGGCTCTGCCAACGTGCCATCTGTCGTCTGCCTTCGTCTAGCAGCCGGCGGTAAGATGCTTGCGTTTCTTCCGCCACCTAGCCCCCCCACTGACCCCACAACCACCGTTGGAGCCCAACATGACAAGCAAAGTATTTCCTACCCGCGACGTGCTTTCCACCATCACCGGCAGGCTCATGGGCGACATAGGCGGCGTCTACCAGGTGCTGAATTGGATGACCGGGGAAAGCGTCTTCACCCACCAGATTCCCCGGATCAGCCGAGAGGCGGTGCCCGTGGTGCTGGCGGCGCATCCGACGCTGCAGCTCGCGATCGACGAGGCCGAACAAGTCACACCGGAGAATTTCGCGACATGGCGGGATACCTGGGAAGATCGCTATGGCCCGACCATCGCCGTGCCGAAATTCAATGCCGACACGCACGAGAGCATCGACCCGATGTCAGAGTTGGCCGAGATGGTCCACCCCGACAAGATCGTCACCGTGAAGGTCTAACGCTCAGCCCCCATCAGGGCTTACCCCTTCCCCACCGTCGCGCCATATTGCTCTTTAACTTCCCGCGTTCGATGATGGCTTAGCCTTAAGGGAGAACGGTCATGGCTCTGCCACTGTCTGTCGAGACTGAGCAAACGAGGCAGCTTGATGCGAAGCTGGGCGGGCTAGCCTTGCAAGACCTGCTACAGTGGCCACCTGCGACTGACGACGACTTAAATACTATCGCGCGTATCATCACCGAGATGAGCGAGATCGATTTTATGCTGCGGCAAATTGTCGAACTCATGAACCATTTCGATGTTGAACAGATACCCGAAAAACTTCGTCGCCGTGTTTCGTCTTTAAAGATCGGCGAGGTAGAAGACGTGGTCGAGGCATCTCGATGGATATTCGGCAGCAACGCGAATGCGATTCAGTCGATCCGGGACGATCGTCGAATGCGTAATCTTGTTGGTCACTTTGCCGTAAGACGCTTCCCAACCGACAACGCCCTCCTTTTTCTCACCAAGAGTGACGAGGACGCCAAGCGTATTTTAGGTCAGATGCCGAGACCCGGGATTATGATAACTGCTGTGGCGGAGGCCGGCGAGCTCGCCCGCCGACTCAGGGTCGTTCAAGCTCATCGCCGCTGGCTCAACGACGTGGCGCAGGATATCGGCGACCATTATTTCACGCAGTCGAAACCGCGCAACCCACGCCAGCCGTGATGGAGTGACAATGACGAACCCACGGATTGCCATAGGCTGCTTAGTCGCCGTTGTGCTGATCGCGGGCTTCTTTGTGGCAGACGCGTACAATGATTGCCGACAGCAGCATGGGCCGAATTATAAGTGCTTCCCCGGCGGCCGGCACCTTGTTCGATAACAAGCTGGACTAAAATCGTGAACATGCTCGGCGTTCGTATACTACTTTTGACCACCGGCTCCGTTGTAGCACTTTGCGCTCTTGGATCTTTAGCTTACGTGGCCGTCCGCGCGGCTAATCTTATCCTCCTTTTTCTTCTCGTGATCACTGCTCCACCACTCCTAATGCTTGGTCTTGGCTTCCTTAAGGCCGCCAGAGAGCTGTACCGGAAACGCCCCAGCGCGTTAAAATAGAAACGGACCACCGCCCTCTTGGAATAGGAGCGCGGCGCGACGGTCCCCAGCCGAAAGGCTGAGAAATCATTCGTGAGCTTCTATCTGCTCCATAATATCTCGGCTGAGGCGATGGTCAGCCACACTTCTCATAATGATATACGGTTTGATAAGCGGGCTATCGAAGCGGTACCTGACCCGTCGAGTTTCGCCCGTTCGCTGGAGAATGGCCCCTCGCTCCTGTTTTGTGAATTCGTTTAAATGGCGCGCAAAATTTGGAATGTCATAGTTGCGCCCTGTGATTATTCTCAGGGGGTGCCGAACAGCGGCGGCAGTGAAGTAACCAGTCTCGTCTTGCACAGCAAGAGCGCACGCCGCCAGGACTTCCTTGAAAATATTATCCGGTTGATGACTGTGAGTTGCGCTGTGATAGGTAGTGATCACAGACTGCTGCCACTGCCCAAGCGACTGCAACGTCCCAGCCTGAACGTCGTTCATCTCGACAGCCAAGCTTTCTCTTTGCAATGCCACGCGGCAGGTGTGCAGAGCCAGCAAATGCGTGACGTAAGGCAAGCCCTGCGAGAGCGTGCTGAGCTCAGCTAACGCGTCGCGCGCAATCGTCATGCCCAACTTCGAAACGCCTTTAGTGACGATCTGCTCAATTTCCGATCGAGACATCCGTGGTAGACGGACCTGAACCAGCGCTCTCTCGACCGATTGATGCTCCCCTATCAAAGCATCAACCGAATCTGCAACACCAATGAGCATGATCGTGGCATCGACGCCGTGGTCAGAAAGAGACTTTATTAGA
>SDZE01000184.1 GCA_004173095.1 Bradyrhizobiaceae bacterium | reverse complement strand
GGTCGAGGCGGTGCCGCTGGTGGTGCTCGGCGGCGCCGGCCTGGTGATGTTCGGCATGGTGGCGGCCACCGGCGCGCGTATCCTCACCGCGGTCGATTTCAAGACCAACACCTACAATCTCTTCATCGTCGCCATCTCGGTGGGCTTCGGCATGATCCCGCTGGTGGCGCCGAATTTCTTCAAGGCCCTGCCGCACGATCTGCATCCGCTGCTGGAGTCCGGCATTCTTTTGTCGGCGCTGGTGGCCGTGGTGCTGAATGCCTTTTTCAACGGCGTCGGCAGCGCGGAGACAGCGCAAGCCGAAGCCGCTGGCGCCGCGGCTGCAGCTTCGCATTAGTCTGCTCCGCCGTCATCCTGAGGAGCGCATCTTCGCGCGTCTCGAAGGATGGCCACAAACTCATGGTTCGAGACGGCGCCGAAGCGGCGCCTCCTCACCATGAGGGACGGAGTTGAAACATCAACTCCCTCGATAAGTCCCATAGCTCCACGGTGTCACCAGCAAGGGCACATGCAGATGGCCCTCCGGCTCGTAGACCGAAAACCGCAGCGGGATGTCGTCGAGGAACGGCGGATCGGACAACGGCACGTCGCGCGCGGCGAAATAGGCGCCGACCTTGAAGGTGAGTTCATAGCGTCCGATCGGCACCGGCCGCCCGCCGATCAATGGCGCATCGGTGCGGCCGTCGTGATTGGTGATAGCGCGCGCGATCACGCGGCGCTCACCGAGCCGCGCCAGTTCGACCAGTTCGACCGCGATGCCTTCGGCCGGCCGGCCGCCATGGGTATCCAGCACATGGGTCGACAGTCGACCATGCACCTTCAGCGGATTGTCGCCCTTGACCAGCAGATCGGTGCGCAGCGCGGCGATCTTGCAGATCTCGGCGACCGAGGCCGCCACTTCCGCGGGCGCCTCGTTGGGCAACCGCTTCTCGAAGTCAGCCAGGATCGAATCCCTGGTGTGACGGCGCACGCAGACGATATAGGGGAAGCCGAATTTAGCCCGGTAGGCAGTGTTGACGCGGTCGAAGGCATCGTATTCAGCGGCCGACAACCGGTCGAGCCCGACGCTGGTCTGTTCAGCATTGGATTCGGCCGTCAAGAGATCGCCGCGCTGGGTCTTGTCGGCCAGATCCGGATGCGCCTTGATCAGTGCCAGCCGCTGGCCCGGCGCCGCCGTCTCCACCACTTGGCGCATCGCCGCGAACAATTCAGTGACCCCAGCAAACGGCCGCTGATCGGCCGCGGCTTCCGCGATCCACGGCGAATATTCGAAGATATTTGCCAGTGCCGCGACGAAGTCGGCTTTGCTGCAGGTGTTCAGAGTGTCGAGCGATATCTCGGTCATGAACGATCCACCTCTCGCTTCAACGTCAGCCGATGGCGCGGGCATCCGCGGCCAGATGTTTCAGATGCGTATGCCAATGCTCCGCAATGGCGAGCCGCGTCGGCACCCAGACTTTGTCGTGGCCGGTGATGTAATCGAGAAACCGCATCAGTGACGCCGCGCGGCCGGGACGGCCGACCAGCCGGCAATGCAGCCCCACCGTCATCATCTTCGGTGACGTCGCGCCCTCCGCATACAGCACGTCGAACGCATCCTTCAGATAGGAGAAGAACTGGTCGCCGGTGCCGAAACCCTGTGGATTGACGAAGCGCATGTCGTTGGCGTCGAGCGTATAGGGAATGATCAATTGCGGCTCGCGCGGCCCCTTGATCCAGTACGGCAGGTCGTCGGCATAGCTGTCGCTGAGATATTTGAAGCCACCGGTTTCCATCAACAGCCGGATCGTGTTGATCGAGCTGCGGCCGGTGTACCAGCCGGTCGGCCGCGCGCCGGTCGCCGCCGTATGCACGCGGATCGCCTCGCTGATTTCATGGCGCTCCTCGGGCTCCGACATGTCCTTGTGCTCGATCCACTTCAGGCTGTGGCTGGCGATGTCCCAGCCGCTTTCCTGCATGGCGGCAACGATCTCCGGATTGCGCTGCAAGGCCGTGGCGATGCCGAACACCGTGGTCGGCAGTTGGCGCTCGGCGAACATCCGCCACAGCCGCCAGAAGCCGGCACGCGAGCCGTATTCGAACATCGATTCGATATTGGCATGACGCTGGCCCGGCCAGGGCTGTGCGCCGAGCACGTCGGACAGGAACGCTTCCGAGGCGCGGTCGCCGTGCAGGATATTGTTCTCGCCGCCCTCTTCGAAATTGACGACGAACTGCACGGCCACGCGCGCACCGCCCGGCCATTTCGGATCGGGCGGAGTGCGGCCGTAGCCGCGAAGGTCGCGGGGATAATCGGCGCTCATCACACCAGCTCGATGCGGACTTTCTGCGCGCCCCTCCACAGCACCGTCTTTCCCATCTCTTTCAGCTTGTCGAGATTGGAGGTGATGGTGATGAAATGGTTGCCGGCGAGCTGGCCCATCTTGCTGGCGAAATGCACGCCGCTATAGGCCAGCAGAATCTCGGTCTCGCTGATGCCGCCGGGATACAGGATCATGTGGCCGGGTGCCGGGAAGCTCGTGTGGTTTTCATAGTCGACGCCAAAATCGAGATCGCCCAGCGGCATCCACACGCCCTCGCCGCTCCAGCGCACATGGATCGCCTGACTCTCGAACGGCATCGCCTTCTTGAAGGCGGCGACGGTCTTCGGCGCATCCTCTTCCTCGAACCTGGCATCGAAGGTGAAGTCGCCGATATGGACTTTGAGCTGGCTCATGCGGGTACGTCTCGCGGGTCGGAAATGATCGATTGCTCCAGTGTGCAGTTGCGCTGCGAAGAAGCAAGAGTGGAGCGTGTCCGGCCGTGGGCAAATGGGTCGAAAAACGAGCGCCGACCGTGGTGCCCCTCCCCCAAGCCGCGCGGCAGCGCCGTGGGAGGAATGGGGTGGGGGTTACTCACCGCGATAGGACGGAGCATGTGGCTCCCCACCCGTCACGCGCTTCGCGCGCGCCATCTCCCCACTTCGCCGCTGCGCGGCTTGGAGGAGGGACAATCACCGCTCATCGCTCAGCGGCGGCCGGAATGTCAGCGGCTGCTCCTTCGCGCGCGTTCTTGCGCGCACCAGCGCTTCGGCAAAATCCTGTGCATCGAACCATGGCAGCTCGCGCAAGGGCGCGTCGAGATCGTCGCGCCAGATCTGCGACACGTCGATATCGTATTTCATATTGTGCTTCTTGCTGACGGCTTGCAGGCCGTAACCGGTGACAGCCCATTGCCGACCGAGCCAGAACACATCGCGATGTAGTACCACGCCCCTTACGCCTGCTTTCCCCGACACGTCTTTCACAGACGACGGCGGCCCCGACTCCGTGGAGCGAGGCCGATCTTATCTTATCCAAAATCCGGAACACTCTCTCTCCGGAATCCCCATCGCCCAGATCACGTGGTGCGAGACGCCTGCGATCGAGCCGCAGCTAGATACTGCCATCTCGCGATTGCGGATGCGACTGCTGTTGCGCCTTCTGCGCACGCTCGGCGTCGGCTTTGTTTGCCTCGTGACGGCCGATCACGCAACCCGCAACGGCGCCGACCTTGCCATGTCCAGCGTAATGACCGGCGATGCCGCCAACGATTGCACCTTTGATGCAGCCTTTTGCATTCGCCGTGGCCGACGAAAACGCCAGAGCCAACACTGCGGTGCAGAGCAACATTCTTCTCATCGGAATATCTCCACTGTCTGATGGACCGATAATCCGACGCGCCTCGCGTTGGTTCCATCTGTCGAAACGCGCACCACTCGCACCTGCAATCCGATTCGTGCATAGATGCCCGTCATCAAAAGGGACCAAACGCCAGATGCCAGCACCCAAGCCGCCTGCATTCGAAACGCTGAGCCTGCATGCCGGCCAGCATCCCGATCCCGTCACCGGGTCGCGCGCGGTGCCGATTCATCAGACCACGTCCTTCGTGTTTCAGGACACCGATCACGCAGCCGCCTTGTTCAATCTCGAACGCGCCGGGCACATCTATACCCGCATCTCCAATCCCACCATCGCGGTGCTCGAAGAACGCCTGGCCGCTCTGGAGAATGGCGTCGGCGCGGTCTGCACGGCGTCGGGCATGGCGGCATTGCATCTCGCCATCGCCACGATCCTCAACGCCGGCGATCACATCGTGGCATCGTCGTCGCTCTATGGCGGCACCATCAATCTGCTCGCGCATACGCTGCCGCGCTTCGGTATCACCACCACATTCGTGAAGCCGCGCAATCTCGATGCTTTCAAGGCGGCGATCAAGCCCAACACCAAGCTCATGATCGGCGAGACTATCGGCAATCCCGGCCTCGAAGTGCTCGACATTCCCGCAGTCGCCGCCATCGCGCATGGCGCGAAGATCCCGCTGTTGATCGACAACACCTTTGCCACGCCATTCCTGTCGCGCCCGCTCGATCTCGGCGCCGATCTCGTGATGAATTCGACGACGAAGTGGATCGGCGGCCATGGCATCGCCATCGGCGGTGTCATCGTCGATGGCGGCCGGTTCGACTGGCGCGCCTCCGGCAAGTTCCCGCAACTCACCGAACCCTATGCCGGCTATCACGGCATCGTCTTCGACGAGCAGTTCGGCACCGCCGCGTTCATCATGCGCGCCCGCACCGAAGGGCTACGCGATTTCGGCGCCTGCCTGTCGCCGATGAACGCGTTCCAGCTGCTGCAGGGTGTCGAAACGCTCGGCATTCGCATGGAGCGCCATGTCGCCAATACGGGCACGGTGCTCGCGGCACTCACCGCAAACAAGGCGGTCGACTGGGTGTTGCATCCCGCGCTGGAGAACCATCCCGATCACGCGCTGGCGCAAAAGCTGCTGCCGCGCGGTGCCGGCTCGATCATTTCCTTCGGCATCAAAGGCGGTCGTCCCGCCGGCCGCAAATTCATCGAGGCGCTGAAACTCACCAGCCATCTCGCCAATGTCGGTGACGCCAAGACACTTGTGATCCATCCCGCTTCGACCACCCATCAGCAGATGGATGCCGAACAGCTGAAAGCCGCCGGCATCGGCGAGGAATTGATCCGCCTTTCCGTCGGCATCGAGGCCGCGCAGGACATTGTGGACGATCTCGCGCAGGCACTGCGCGTCTCGCAGAAGGGCTGAGCCGATGCAGATCACAGTCAACGGTCACGCCACCTTTGTCGCCACTGGCGGCCGCAGCTTCGATCCGTCATTGCCGGTCGTGGTGCTGCTGCATGGCGCTGGCTTCGACAGTTCCACCTGGGCGCTGCATACGCGCTGGTTTGCGCATCACGGCTATGCGGTGCTCGCGCCGGATTTGCCCGGCCACGGCCGCAGCAGCGGCGACGCGCTCACCAGCATCGGCGATCTCGCCGACTGGACGGCGGCTCTGATCATTGCAGCGGGCGCCAGGAGCGCGCGCCTCATCGGCCATTCCATGGGCTCGCTGATCGCGCTGGAAACCGCGTCGCGCCATCCCGACAAGATCACCCGCCTCGACTTGCTCGGCACCGCGGCGACGATGACCGTCGGACCTGATCTTCTAAAGGACGCCGAGGCCAATCAGCATTCGGCCATCGACATGGTGTCGATATGGGGCCTCGGCAAGCGCGCCGAACTCGGCGGCAGTCTCGCGCCCGGCTTGTGGATGCACGCCGGCGCGCAGCGCGTGCTGGAGGCAACGAAGCCCGGCGTACTGCATGCGGATCTCGCCGCCTGCAACGCCTATCAGAACGCCCTCACCGCGGCGGCGCAGCTCGAGATCCCGGTCACGCTGATTCTCGGCGAGCGGGACATGATGACCCCGGTGAAATCCGGCAAGGCGCTGGCGGCCGCAATCGCCCATGCGCGGACCGTGATCCTGCCGGCCACCGGACATATGATGATGGTGGAACGCCCCGACGAGGTGCTCGCAGCCTTGCGCAGCTAGGATGATCAAAGCCGTTGCGCGGCCCGGCGTGCTGTGCAATTGAAGTTCCGTCATCGGTGCCTCCGCGAGGAGGTGAAACGGGAATGCGGTGTGGGGATAACTCCCCTGATGCCGCAGCTGCCCCCGCAACTGTAAGCAGTTAGTCCAGATTCTCAAAGCCACTGAGCATTGCTCGGGAAGGCGGATCCGGAGAGCGCTGCGAGCCAGGAGACCGGCCGAGGACATGTATCATCTCGTTCGACGGTGGGTCGACGGCAAGGGAATGTCATGTCTATCCGAATGATCGCTGCCGGTAGCGCAGCGGTATTGGCTGTGTCCGCAACTGTGGCGCAGGCGCAATCCAACACACAAGAACTATCCGAAGTCGTCGTCACCGCAAGCCGCGCGCCCGAGCCGCTCAGCGCGACCGGCAGCGCCATCAGCGTCGTCTCCGGCGAGACCATTGCCACCAGCAATCCCGGCTCGCTGGTGGATGCGCTACGCACCGTGCCCGGCGTCGATATCTCCGAAAACGGTGGCCCCGGCGGCACGGCGAATGTGCGCCTGCGCGGCGCAAATACCGGCCAAACCCTGGTGATGATCGACGGAATCCGCGTCAACGATCCAACGGCCGCGTCCGGCGATTTCGAATTCGCGATGTTCGCGCCGTCGGCGATCGACCGCATCGAAGTGCTGCGCGGGCCGCAAAGCGCGCTCTATGGTTCCGACGCCATGGGCGGCGTGATCAACATCATCACCAAGAAAGGCGCAGGCCCGGCGCAATTCAACCTCCGCACCGAGGCCGGCAGCTATGGCACCGTGGTGACGCAAGGTTCGCTGATCGGCACCAACGGTCCGTGGTCCTACGCATTCACGGGCGGCGGCCAGCATTCCAACGGCTTCTCGCGTTACGGCTATCGCATCCCGTCCATCGAAGCGCGTTTCCCGAATCTCGAGCGCGATGGCTACGATCGCGTCGGCGGCTCGGCGCGGATCGGCTACGATGCCGGCGAAGGCATCCGGCTCGAAGCCGGCACCGTGCAGTCGTTCACGCGTTCGGCCTATGATGCAGCGACCGGCACTTTTCCGGACACGCCGGCCTCGGCCGATCGCCTGCTGCAGACCGTCTACGGCCGCGTCGGCATCGACTCCTTCGGCGGCATCCTCACGCACAACGTGACGGTATCGAACACCCATACCGAGCGCTCGTTCACCGACGTCACCTACCGCACCAACATGCTGCCGGCGAACACAACCTCGAAGATCTCGGACTACTGGGGCAACAGTCTCGCCGCGGAATATCAGGCCAACCTCAAGCTCGGCGCGTTCGGGACGCTGATCTACGGCGCCAAGACGCAGAGCGAGACAGCGCAGACCTTCTCCACCAATGTGCTGCCCATCGCCGGCCTGATGACGCCACTGCTGGCGAAGCAGCAGGACACCAATTCGACTTTCGCCTTGTGGACCGTTCCGATCGGCGAACGTCTTAACGTCTCGCTCGGCGGCCGTATCGACGATGTCGTCAACGTCGCTCGTTTCGAAACGTGGCGCGCGACTGCCGCCTACAACATTTTCGAGACCGGCACGAAACTGCGTGCCAGCGCGGGAACCGGCGCCAAGGCGCCGACGCTGTTCCAGCTCTACGATACGACTTTTGGCAGCCTCAATCTGACGCCGGAGACAAGTTTTGGCTATGATGCCGGCATTGACCAGAGTCTGTTCAACGGCCGTATCGTGTTGTCGGTGACTGGCTTTTCCAACAACTTCAACAATCTCATCAATTTCGTCAGCGATGCGTCGCGGCCACTGGGTTACTACACCAATGTCGCCCGCGCCGAGACCAGCGGCCTCGAAGTCGGCGCCAATATCGATGTCATCCCTGGTCTGGTGAAGTTCAATGCGGCCTACACCTATCTGCACGCCGTCGATCTCAGCACGGGCCTCATGCTGGCGCGTCGCCCGCAGAACCTCGCGCGCTTCGCCGTGAGCATCACGCCGAATGACCGCTGGCTGATCGAGCCACGCATCACCACGGTGTCCAAGCGCTACAGCAGCGCCAACGAGGTCGGCGTGGTCGATGCCTATACCCGCGTCGATCTTTATAGCGAGTACAGACTCGACGCCAATTGGAAGGTGTTCGCGCGCGGCGAAAACATCCTCAATGAGCGCTATCAGGAAGTGTTGAACTTCGGCACAACAGGTCCCGCACTCTATGCAGGATTCAACGCGACATGGTAGCCAGGCGACCAGTAGCACGGCGACGATATGCGATCGCGACATCGGCGCTCGCGGTGCTGGTAATTGCTTTGCTGCTGGCGTCGCTCGGCATCGGCCCGGTACGACTTCCGCCGCTGACAGTGCTCGATGCGCTGGTCGGCGGCGGCAGCGATGTGCAGCAGATCATCGTCCGCGAGATCCGCCTGCCGCGCGCCATTCTTGCGCTCGCCATCGGCGCCATTCTCGGCCTTTCCGGCGCCGCGTTACAAGGCTTGTTGCGCAATCCGCTCGCCTCGCCGTCCCTGTTCGGGGCGCCGCAGTCCGCGGCGTTCGGCGCGGTGCTGATGATCTCGCTTGGCCTCGCCGATGTGCGCTCATGGGCGCTGCCGGTTGCCGGCATCACCATGGCCTTCGCATCCGTCTTCGTATTGCTCATCATCGCCGGCCGCAACGCTGGACTGCTGTTGCTGATCCTCGCTGGCCTGGCGATTTCGAGCCTCGCAGGTGCTGCGACGGCGCTGGTGATGAATCTCTCCCCCAACCCGTTCGCCGCGCTGGAAATCGCGTTCTGGCTGCTCGGATCGCTGGAAGACCGCAGCTTCCGTCATGTCACGCTCGCGCTGCCCTTCATCATGACCGGCGCCGTCATCCTGATGAGCCAGCGCTCCGCTTTCCGCGCGCTGAGCCTTGGCGAAGAAACCGCGCAGAGCCTCGGCGTCAACGTGGCGCGGCTGCGCCTGCTCGTCATTCTCGGTGTTGCCCTTGGTGTCGGCGGTGCAGTCGCTGTCGCCGGCACCATCGGATTCATCGGCCTCGTCGCCCCGCACCTGATGCGCCCGTTGGTCGGGCATGATCCGGCACGGCTTCTGGTGCCGAGCGCGCTCGCTGGCGCAGCGCTGCTGCTCGCCGCCGATATCGCGGTCCGCATCATCCCTGCGACCACTGACATCAAGGTCGGCGTGCTCACCTCGATCATCGGCGTGCCGTTCTTCTTGTATCTCATCATGCGCGAACGTCGCGCCCTCGGCGGAGGCATCGCATGAGCGACGCGCATCTGCTTGTAGCGAACAATCTCAACGTCACCCTGTCCGACCGTCGCGTGCTGCAGGACGTCTCGCTGTCGCTCACGAGAGGACATCTCGTCGCCCTGGTCGGACCGAACGGGGCCGGCAAGACGACGCTGCTGCGCGCGCTCGCCGGCCTGCAACCATCGACCGGTCATATCGCTGTCGAGGGCACGGCCTTGGCTGCCTTGTCGCTGCGCGAACGCGCCAAGCGTTTCGGCTATCTGCCGCAAGGCCATCTCGTGCACTGGCCTCTGGTGGCCAAGGATGTCGTTGCGCTCGGCCGCTATCCGCATGGCGGCATCGATCCGGCCCGACTTGCGCCCGCGGACGAAGACGCGGTGCGACGCGCCATGGAAGCAACCGATACGATCGGCTTTGCAGATCGAAGTGTCACCGAACTGTCCGGTGGCGAGCGCAGCCGCGTGGCGCTGGCGCGTGTCCTCGCCGTCGAGGCGCCGATCGTGCTCGCCGATGAACCCACCGCCTCGCTCGATCCGCGCTATCAGCTCGATGTCATGACCAACCTGCGCCGCGCCGCCGATGGCGGCGTGCTGGTGATTGTCGTCACGCATGACCTCGGTCTTGCCGCGCGCTTTGCCGATACGGTGCTGGTGATGTCGAACGGTCGCCTGGTCGCGCATGCCGAACCGGCCGAAGCGCTGTCCGATGCCATCCTCGCCGACGTCTTTCGTGTCGGCGCTTATCGCGCCTCACATCAGAACGAAACGGTGATCCTGCCTTGGGCGGGAGTGTGAGCGATGTTGCTATCGCACCAATGCCGTTGTCAGCCGCGCCAGCGCCTCGGTGTCATGGGGCAGTCCGAATCGCAACAGATCTCGCGACCAATCGAAACTGCGGCTCCAGATGTGCTGTTGCGCGAGCCTGCGATGCAAGGCGGATGCCTGCGGGTGCCGCGCCAGCCGGTACAGCGAAGTGCCCCCGGCCACCTCGAAACCGGCCGCGCGCAGCACGCCGTCGAGCTTGATGGCCTGCGCCGCGAGCCGCACCCGTGTCTGCATCGCCCACTGCGCATCGGCCAGCGCTTTGGTGCCGACATGGAGAGCCGGTCCGGATACGGCCCACGGACCGATCACTGCAAGAATGCGGTTGGCGAGCTCCGGCGTCGTGACTGCAAAGCCGAGCCGGATGCCGGCGAGGCCGTAGAACTTGCCGAACGAGCGCAGAGTAACGATCGGCAGCTTGCCGCAGGACCCAACCACGCTGATGCCGGCCTCGACATCGGCGAAAGCTTCATCGACCACCAGCCAACCACCGCGCCGCTGCAGCAGTGCGGCGACCTCCGCCAGCCGCTGCGGATCAACGATGCGGCCATCGGGGTTGTTCGGATTGACAATCACCGCATGCGTCGCGTGCGCCGGCAGTTCGGCGAGATCGCCGATCGCTGCGATGGAATGCCCTGCACCGCTCCAGGCGGCGGAATGTTCGTTGTAGGTCGGGCCGACGATCGCCACCACGCCATCTGCAGCGAGGCGCGGCAGCAACTGGATCAGCGCCTGGGTGCCGGCGGCGGCGACGATGCCTGCACCATCAGGCACACGATAGGCCGCGCGCGCTGCGGCGAGCAGCGCCTGTTCCTCGGCGCGCGCGGGAAGACGCTGCCAGGCGCTGGCGGGCACGCTGCGGATCGGCCACGGCCACGGATTGATGCCGGTGGACAGATCCAGCCATTCGTCCGCCGCGCCGCCAAATTCGGCCATCGCCTGGGTGAGATCGCCGCCATGTTTCATGCCTTCGTCATGCCATCATATCGCACCGAGCGCGAGAGGCTTTGCGGAATCGTGACTGCAGCATTCGTGCTGCTGGCCGGGGGCCCGCTGCAGGCCGCCGAGCAGCCGCGCTTCGCGTCGATCAATCTCTGCACGGATCAATTGCTGGTCACCCTCGCGGATCCCTCGCAGATTCTCGGTCTCAGCCCGTTTGCACGCGATCCGTATCGATCCTGGGACAAGGACAAGGCGGCTCAATTCCGCTTGCTCTCGGGCGAGGCGGAAGACGTCCTCGCTCTGCGGCCGGATGCGGTCGTCGCCGGTCGATTCACCAAGCGGGCCACGCGAGAATTGCTGAAGGACAAGGGCTTGAAGGTCGTCGAGTTCGAGCCGGCGCGCTCGCTCGACGATGTCCGGAAACAACTGCGCCAGATGGGCGCGCTGGTGAAACATCCCGAGCGCGCCGAGGCGGAAATCGCCAAGCTCGATACCGCGATCGCTCATGTGCACGCGACCGTGCAGCGAAAGCCACTCCGCGTGCTTGCCGTCTCGCGGCGCGGCTGGGTGTCAGGCGGCGACAATCTCACCACTTCGTTGCTGGCGGCCGTCGGATTGAAGAATGCCGGCGGCGAACTCGGGCTCAAGGCCGGTGGCTTCGCGTCGCTGGAGGCGATCGTGACACTGAAGCCGGATCTGCTTCTGGTGACCGATAATACCGACTTCGCGGAGGATGAAGGCCGCGCCTTTCTGCTGCATCCGGCGCTGGAGAAAACCTATCCATCGACCAAACGCCTGGTGCTGCCGGAGCGGCTGACGGCCTGCGGCGGGCCGACCATGGTGGAAGCGCTGGATCGGCTCAGCGTCGAAATCAACCGCGTGGCGCCGTGATGCTGGTGCATGGCGACATGCTTCTGCTGGTCGCCGCGGCGCTGTTGCTCGATGCCGCGATCGGCGATCCCGACTGGCTGTGGCGCCGCGCGCCGCATCCGGTGGTGTGGATCGGCAACGGCATCGGCTGGCTGGAGCGGCGACTCAATGGCGCCACCTGGCCGAGTCAGCGACGCAAACTCGCCGGTGTCGTCACCATCGTGCTCCTCGTCGCGATGGCACTGCTGATCGGTGCTTTGCTCACGGACCTCCTGCACGGCCACTGGATCGGGTTGATCGTTGAAGCGCTCATCGCCTCAGTCCTGATCGCACAGCGCAGCCTGTATCAACACGTCGCGCGGGTGCATCGCGCCTTTGCGGAAGGCGGACTGCCCGCGGCGCGCGGCGCTGTCGCGATGATCGTGGGCCGCGATCCCGAGCGCCTCGACGACGCCGGCGTGACGCGCGCTGCGATCGAATCCACGGCGGAGAATTTTTCCGACGGCATCGTGGCGCCGGCGTTCTGGCTGGCACTGCTCGGCCTGCCCGGCCTGGTCGCCTACAAGGCGATCAATACGGCGGATTCCATGATCGGCCATCGCACGGACCGCTACATCGATTACGGCTGGGCTGCGGCGCGGCTGGACGATCTCGTCAATCTGCTGCCGGCGCGGCTGTCCGGCCTCCTCATAGCGCTCGCTGCACCGTCGGCCGGCGGATCGATCGCGGCCTCGCTGAAGATCATGTTCCAGAACGCGCGCCATCATCGCTCGCCGAATGCCGGCTGGCCGGAAAGCGCCATGGCGGGCGCGCTCGGCATCGCGCTCAGCGGACCGCGCGTCTATGCGGAGGGGGTGGCAAACGAGCCGTATCTCAATCCGGAAGGCCGGGTGGCCGAGCCGAACGACATTCGCCGCGCGCTCCGCGTCTATGCCGTCGCCTGCGGATTGGAAATCGTGATCTACGTCATGCTGACGCTGTTGCTCTGACGTTTGCGAGCAATCGAGATCAGCGCGTCGATATCGAGATGAGTCTCACAATGATCCGCCAGCGCGTCGAGGGCAGCTTCGACTTGCGCCTCATAGGCGATCGATGACGCGATGCCGAGTTGCGCCAGCCAGGCCTTGCGAAAGGCATCGTTCGTAAAAAGGCCGTGCACATAGGTCCCCTGCACGCGGCCATCGCGCGAGATCGCACCGTCGGGCCGTGCGCCGATTTTCAGCAGCGGTCGCGCGCAATCGGCGCCACTGCTGCGACCCATGTGAATTTCATAGCCGTCAATGCCAGCACCGCTCGCCACATGGGTGCCCGAAACAGTGGTGGTGGACTTGCTGCCGCTCATGACGGTCTCGATATCCAGCAATCCAAGACCGTCGACCTCACCCGCTGCACCATCGACACCATCGGGGTCGGCAATACGCCGGCCGAGCATCTGATAGCCGCCGCACAGGCCGAGCAGATGCCCGCCGCGCCTGACATGCGCGGCGATATCGATATCCCAGCCTTGCGCGCGCAGAAAAGCGAGATCGCCGATGGTGGATTTGCTGCCGGGAATGATCACCACATCGGCATTGCCCGGAATCGCTTCGCCGGGCTTGACGAAGACGAGCTTGACGCCCGGCTCCATGCCGAGTGGATCGAGATCGTCGAAATTGGCAATGCGTGCCAGCACCGGAACCGCGATGACGCGCGTTGCAGATGAGCTCTGCGCCCGATCGAGATCGACGGCATCCTCCGCCGGCAGGAACGCGGCCTGCGGCAACCATGGCAGCACGCCGATCGAGCGCCAACCCGTGAGATCGCTGATCGCCTTGAGCCCGTCGTCGAACAGCGCGGGATCGCCGCGGAACTTGTTGACGATGAAGCCGTGGATCAGTGCGCGCTCTTGCGGCTCCAGCACCAGATGCGTGCCAGCCAACGACGCGATGACGCCGCCGCGATCGATGTCGCCAGCGAGAATCACCGGCACGTCTGCTGCGCAGGCAAAGCCCATATTGGCAATGTCGCCCGCGCGCAGATTGATTTCCGCAGGGCTGCCGGCGCCCTCGACCAGAACGATATCGGCCTGATCCGCGATCAGCGAAAAACTTTCAAGCACGGCCGGCATCAGCGCCGCCTTCTTTTCCAGGTAGTTCTTCGCGCGCAAGGTACCCCAGCGTTGGCCCTGCACGATCACCTGCGAACCGGTGTCACTCTCTGGCTTGAGCAGAACCGGATTCATGTGCACGCTCGGCTGCATCCGCGCCGCCCGCGCCTGCACCGCTTGCGCGCGGCCGATCTCGCCGCCATCGACGGCGACCGCCGCATTGTTGGACATGTTCTGAGGCTTGAACGGCGCGACCTTGAGACCACGTCGCACCAGCGCGCGCGCCAACCCGGCGACGATCGTCGACTTGCCGGCATTGGAGCCGGTCGCCTGGATCATCAGCGCGGGCGTGGTGCGGTTCATCAGAATTCCACGCCCTTCTGACCTTTGATTCCGGCGCGGAACGGATGCTTCACCAGCGTCATCTCGGTCACGAGATCGGCCATCTCGATCAGTTCCGGCTTGGCATTGCGGCCGGTGATGACCACGTGCTTGTCCGCCGGCTTCTCGTCACGCAGAAAGGTGAGGACCTCGGCGAGATCGAGATAGTCATAGCGCAGCACGATGTTGAGTTCGTCGAGCAGAACCATGCGGTGGCGATCATCGCGGATCAGCTCCTTTGCACGCTCCCAGCCCGCCGTCGCCGCAGCGATGTCGCGCTCGCGGTCCTGCGTCTCCCAGGTGAAGCCCTCGCCCATGATGTGCAGCGTCACGAGTTCGGGAAACTTCGCCAGCACGCGCGCCTCCCCGGTGTCCCAGGACGGCGACTTGGTGAACTGCACGACGCCGACCGGCATCTCGTGGCCAATGTGGCGAAACACCATGCCGAGCGCAGCCGAAGTCTTGCCCTTGCCGGTGCCGGTATGGACGATCAGCAGGCCCTTCTCGCCGACCTTGGTCGCCATGATCTTGTCTTTGGCAGCCTTATGCTTGGCGGCCTTTTCCTTGTGCCGAAGGTTTTCGGCAGCACTGTCTGGAGCGGATTCGCTCATGCGGTTTCCCTCACGATTGGCTTGGTCGTCATCAATTCGGCGATCAGATGCTGGGCGCTGTTGGAGCGCGGCGTCCACAGTCCGCGGCGGATGGCTTCGGCGAAACGCGCCGCGGTTTCCTGCAACGCCGCCGGATTGGCCTCGGCCATGAACGTGCGCACGCTGTCGTCCTCCAGATAGGCCGAGAACAATTGATCGAAATGGTGATTGCCGACGGCTTGCGTCGATGCGGCGAAGCCGAACAGATAGTCCACTGTGGCAGCGATCTCGAACGCGCCTTTGTAACCATGCCGCATCACGCCATTGATCCATTTCGGATTTGCACCGCGGCCGCGCACAACGCGCGAGATCTCATGCGTCAGCGATCGTGCGATCGGCGCTTCTGGCCGTGATGTGTCGACATGCGCGATGCGTGGTGCGGAGCCGCGTAATGTCTGCACGGTGGCGGCAAGGCCGCCGATGAACTGGTAATAGTCGTCGGAGTCGAGAATGTCGTGCTCGCGGTTGTCCTGCGCTTGTGCCACCAGATCGACCGTTCTGAGTCGCTCCGACAACTCGTCGCGCGCGATCTCGCCATCCGATCCGCTGCCGTAAGCGTAACCGCCCCAGTCGAGATAGACGGCGGCGATATCGGCACGGCTGTCCCAACCGCCTTCGTCCATGAGCGCCTGCAGACCGGCACCATAGGCGCCGGGCTTGGCGCCGAACACCCGTCGCTTCGCCTGCCGGCGCGCGGTCTCGCAATCCAGGCCGCCGCCTTCAAGCACGCGGGCGCGGGCGCGGACATTGGCGGCGATGGGATTAGCTTCATCGGGTTCGTCGAGCTCGGCGATCGCGCTGACGGCGGAGCCGATGATATCCATCTGAGCCGGAAACGCATCGCGGAACAGGCCGGAGACGCGGAACGTGACATCGACCCGTGGGCGTTTCAATTCGGACAGTGGCGTGATGGCGAATCCGGTGACGCGGCCCGATATCTCTTCCCAGACCGGCCGCGCGCCGATCAAGGCCAGCGCCTGCGCGACGTCGTCTCCGCCCGTCCGCATATTCGCTGTACCCCAGGCCGACAAGGCGATGCTGCGCGGCCAATCGCCGGCCTCCTGCCAATAGGCTTCAACCAATCGCTCCGCCGCGAGTTTCCCGATCCGCCAGGCCGACGGCGTCGGCACCGCACGCACATCGACGGCGAAGAAGTTGCGACCGGTCGGCAGCACGTCGGGTCGCCCGCGCGTCGGCGCTCCGGAAGGACCGGGACGTATGAAACGCCCGTCAAGGCCATTGAGAAAGGCCGACATCTCCGCATCGCCGCAGGCATCGATGGCGGGACGCAACGACGTGTCGATCCAGCCGAGCACCTGCGCGGTCCGCGTCAAGTCGGCAGCACAGGCGCAGTCACCGGCGACGAGCTTCAATGCCAACGCCTCGACGCGTTCGATCGTGTCGCCCGCGGTGCGCCAGGCTGCATCGGACATTTCAACCAGCGTCTTCGGGCGCGGGCCATGATAGTCGTCGGCCATCTCGCGCGTCAGCGGGTCGAAATCGCCGAGGCCGAGATCGAGCGCTAGCGCACGATGCAATGAAGCGTCATGTGCGCGGCTATCGGACCGCGGCAAACGCGCAATGGAGACGAGGAGATCGTTGCGCTGCGCAGGCTCCGGCTTGCGGCCGAAGATATGCAGGCCATCGCGGATCTGCATTTCCTTGAGATCGCAGAGATGCGCATCGAGCGCTCGCAGGGCCTCATGGGTCGGCGTATCGCGATCGATCTCCACGTCGCTGTCGAGTTGCTGCGCCCGCGCGAATGACAGGATGTCTTCGGCAATGACAGCAGCGCGTTTGGGATCCAGATCGCTCGCCGACGCATATTCGTCGACCAGGTTTTCCAGCTTCGCCAGATCGTCATGCAGCTCGGCACGCGTCATCGGCGGCGTCAGGTGATCGACGATGACGGCCGAGGTGCGGCGCTTGGCCTGGATACCTTCGCCGGGATCGTTGACGATGAAGGGATAGAGATGCGGCAGCGCTCCGAGAATGGCGCCCGGCAGGCAATCCGCGGATAGACCGGTACTCTTGCCGGGCAGCCATTCGAGATTGCCGTGCTTGCCCACATGCGTGATGGCATGCGTATCGAACGCCTGTCGGAGCCAGAGATAGAAGGCGAGATAGTGATGCGGCGGCACCAGATCGGGATCGTGATAGGTGCTTTTGGGATCGATATTGTAGCCCCGCGCCGGCTGCACACCGACGACGATATTGCCGAAGCGATGCAGGCCGAGACGAAAGGCGCCCTCGACCACATGTGGGTCGCTGGCAGCATCGCCCCAGCGCGCCTCAACGGCCGCACGCACGGTGTTCGGCAATCGGGCGAGTGCTTCGTGATAATCCGCGAGCGACCATGTGACGCCGCTTACGCGCGCCGCGCGCTCCTGCAGTGCATTGGTCGGCCCCCGCTGCAACACCTCCATCATCGCGGCCGGTGTCGATGGCGCATTGACCCCGGCGTAGCCGGCATCGCACATCGCCCCGATGATATCGACGAGGCTTTGCGGTGTATCGAGGCCGACGCCGTTGCCGAGCCGGCCGTCGCGGTTCGGATAGTTGGCGAGGATCAGCGCGACGCGGCGCTCCGCGACGGCGGTTCGGCGCAGCCGGACCCAGGCGCGCGCCAGATCAGCCGCAGCATCGATGCGATCGGCGACGGGCTTCAACTGCGTCGGCACGAAGCCGCCGTCGCTGTTGCCGCGCTCCTTGAAGGCAATGACATTGGCAAAGATGCGGCCATCGACTTCCGGCAGCACCACATGCATCGCGAGATCGCGCGGCGTGAGTCCCCGTGACGACGCCTCCCAACT
>SDZE01000397.1 GCA_004173095.1 Bradyrhizobiaceae bacterium | reverse complement strand
GTGATGCCAAAGCGCAGCGTGGTCAGCAGCGTCGACGACATCTCATCGACCGCCATCCGGGTCAGCACAAAGCCGACGCCCCAGATCACGGCCACGGCCGTGGCGAGGAAGATGTCGAAAGGTTTCATGACTGTAACGCGGAGGTTACATCCCCTCCGCGCCGCGGGTAATTGCCGCCACGCCGGTGCGTGAAATCTCGACCAGGCCGAGCGGGCGCATCAATTCGATGAAGGCGTTGATCTTCGACGACGAACCGGTGATCTCGAACACGAAGCTCTCGATCGATGCATCGATGACGCGGGCGCGGAAGGCTTCGGCGAGACGCAAGGCCTCGACCCGATGCTCGCCGATGCCGCGCAGCTTCACCATCGCAAGCTCGCGCTCGATGGAGCCGCCGGCCACCGTCATATCAACAACCCGGTGCACCGGGATCATGCGATCGAGCTGATGCTTGATCTGGGTGATCACCATCGGCGTGCCGGTCGTGACGATAGTAATGCGCGAGACATGCTTGTCGCTCTCGGTCTCCGACACAGTGAGGCTCTCGATATTGTAGCCACGACCGGAGAACAGGCCGATGACGCGCGCGAGCACGCCAGGCTCGTTGGCGACTAGCACGGACAGCGTATGCGTCTCGTTGGGATCGTGACGCTCTTCGATAAAATAGGCGGAGGCAGGCTGTTCCATTGTCGTTTCCTGTCGGAGTCTCTGTGTCGGTGCCACAAATTATCTCCTCATGGTGAGGAGCGCGACTTCGCGCGTCTCGAACCATGAGCTTGGACACTCATCCTTCGAGATGCGGCGAAGACGCCGCTCCTCAGGATGAGGGCTGGTGCTTCACACCAGCGCCTTGCCGCCGGCGAAGGCTTTGGCGGTGGCTTCGTCATTGGCTTCGAGTGGCAACAGCATTTCGTTATGCGCCTTGCCGGATGGGATCATCGGGAAGCAGTTCTCCAGATTGGCCACACGGCAATCGAACAGCACCGGCTTTCTCACCTTGATCATCTCCTCGATCGCGCCATCGAGATCACCCGGCTTCGAGCACTGCAGGCCGACGCCGCCATAGGCTTCCGCCAGTTTGACGAAATCCGGCAGCGCTTCCGAATAGGAATGCGACAGCCGATTGCCATGCAGAAGCTGCTGCCACTGCCGCACCATGCCCATATACTGGTTATTGAGGATGAAGATCTTGATCGGAAGATCGTGCTGAACCGCAGCCGACATCTCCTGCATCGTCATCTGCACCGAGGCATCGCCGCCGATATCGATCACAAGCGAATCCGGATGCGCGACCTGCACGCCGAGCGCCGCCGGCAAGCCATAGCCCATGGTGCCGAGGCCACCCGACGTCATCCACCGATGCGGCTCCTCGAAGCCATAGAACTGCGCCGCCCACATCTGATGCTGGCCGACTTCGGTGGTGATGTAGGTGTCGAGATGTTTGGTGTTCTCGTACAGGCGCTGGATCGCATATTGCGGCAGGATCACATCATTGTTGGCCTTGAAGGCCAGCGAATTGCGCGCGCGCCAGCGATTGATCTCGAACCACCACGGATCGATCGCCGGTTTTTTCGCTTCGGCCTTGAACACCTGCAGGATGTCGCCCAGCACATTAGCGCAGTCGCCGATGATCGGCACATCGACACGGATGTTCTTGTTGATCGAGGACGGGTCGATGTCGATATGGATCTTCTTCGAATTTGGCGAGAACGCATCGGTGCGGCCGGTGATGCGGTCATCGAAGCGCGCACCGACGCACAGCATGACGTCGCAGTCATGCATCGCCATATTGGCCTCGTAGGTGCCGTGCATGCCCAGCATGCCCAGCCAGTTCGGGCCGGATGCCGGATAGGCGCCGAGCCCCATCAACGTGGAGGTGATGGGAAAGCCGGTGACATCGACCAGTTCACGCAGCAGTTTCGACGCTGCAACGCCCGCATTGATGACGCCGCCGCCGGAATAGATGATCGGCCGCTTGGCGCCGGCCAGCATGGATACAGCCTTGCGGATGGCGCTCGCATCGCCTTTGACGCGCGGCGCATAGGAGACATGGACGTCGGACTTGCGCGGCGGATGATAGGTGCCGGTGGCAAACTGCACGTCCTTCGGCACATCGACGACGACCGGACCGGGACGGCCGGTGGTCGCGACATAGAATGCCTCGTGCAGCACCTTGGCGAGATCGTTGACGTCGCGGACCAGCCAGTTGTGCTTGGTGCAGGGCCGCGTGATGCCGACGGTGTCGCACTCCTGAAACGCGTCATTGCCGATCAGATGGGTCGGGACCTGGCCGGTGATGCAGACCAGCGGGATCGAATCCATCAGCGCATCGGCCAGCGGCGTGACCATGTTGGTGGCGCCGGGGCCTGAGGTAACGAGCACGACGCCCGGCAGGCCGGTCGAGCGGGCATAACCTTCGGCGGCATGGCCGGCGCCCTGCTCGTGGCGGACCAGTATGTGCTGGACTTCTTCCTGCTGGAAGATCTCGTCATAGATCGGGAGCACCGCCCCGCCGGGATAGCCAAAAATGTGCTTCACGCCGTGATCCGCAAGCGCGCGCACGATCATGGCTGCGCCGGTCATCTGGTTGGGCAGATCTCGCGACTCTTGGGGCTTTGCGTCACTCATGGTCGGCTCCGGATGCGCCCTTGGCGCTTTGGTCGATTGAGGTTGGGTCTTTGTAAGGTGGTTCAGGCAACAAAAAAGGGCCCGTTGAGGACCCCTGTGCGCACCGCTCGGATCGTGGGTAGCCGTCAGCTACCCCCGGCGATGCGCCAGGGTACCACGATAATAAGGAGGCTTGTAACTTTATTGCGCATGGCTTGGCCGTTTGATCTCGAAACTTGCGCGGACCATAACCGGCAAAACCTGGAAGTCAAGGCATGCCGCGTGGTGCGTGTCATACCATAGGTAGTGAGATCGGAGGCAGTCTGCGAGCGGAAAGATTGGATGGGCTGATATGCGAGGCTGAGTCGCCTGCTGTCGTGATTGCGAGCGGCGCGAGGCAACCGGGTGACCGCGAAGGACGCCGAGCCATTGTAGGGTGGGCAAAGCGAAGCGTGCCCACCATCCTGGGCACAGAGAAGATGGTGGGCATGGCGCAAAGGCGCCTTTGCCCACCCTACAGTTTTGCGCTTGCCTCCTCCGCCGTCATCCATTCGAACTCGGGCAGCTGATGGCGGAACCAGGTGAATTGCCGCTTGGCGTAATGGCGCGTATCGGCCTGGCCAATAGCGCATGCCTGCTCGCGTGAAATCTCGCCATGCAAATGGCTGATCAGCGCCGGCACGCCGTGCGCCTTCATCGCGGGCAGCAGTGGATCGAGCCCGCGCGCTGCGAGCGCCTCGACTTCGTCGAGGGCCCCCTCCTCCAGCATCCGGACGAAGCGGGCGTCGATGCGGGCATAGAGTTCGTCGCGATCGGGGGCGAGAAACACGGCGGTGGTGCCCTCCGGCGGCAGCAGCGGCGGCGGCGCGTCGCTATGCCAGTCGGTCAAGGCGCGGCCAGTGGCCTCGATCACTTCCAGCGCCCGCGCGATGCGGGTGCGGTCGCGCAGATTGAGTCTGGCGGCTGAGGCCGGATCGCGCATCGCGAGCTCCGCATGCAGCGCTTCCGGACCAAGCCGTTCAAGCCGCGCCCGGACGCCTTCGCGAACGGCGTCGGGGACCGGTGGCACAGCGGAGAGGCCGCGGGTGAGCGCTTTGAAATAAAGCCCTGAGCCGCCGATAAAAATCGGTAGCCGGCCCTGCTGGCGTACCTCGGCGAGCACCTCGCGCGCCGCATCGACCCAGGCACCGGCCGAGAAATTGACGGCCGCGTCAACAGTGCCGTAGAGGCGGTGCGGCACCATCGCCTCTTCTTCCGGTGTCGGTCGCGCGGTCAGCATACGAAGGTCGCGATAGACCTGCATGCTGTCGGTATTGATGACCACGCCGCCCCGCGCGCGCGCGACCGCCAGCGCCAGCGCCGACTTGCCGCTCGCGGTCGGCCCTGCGATAAGCAGCGCTCTGTTATCCGGCCTGGAATTCACGTCATGTCTCTCGTCGCTACCCTGATCTGCAACCCTGCCGATCCCGCTCTCGATAGCACGGTGATCGACGGTTTTCGCGCGATCTTGCCGGGCGACGCCGAGGCGCATTGGCTAAGTGACGGCGTCGCCGCCGATATCCTGTTCGCCAGCGAC
>SDZE01000221.1 GCA_004173095.1 Bradyrhizobiaceae bacterium | reverse complement strand
CAGGCCTTGGCGTCGATCACCTTGGGCGTGTCGCAGCGAATGAAGATGCCGCTATTGGCAGCGTCGTCGGCCCAGAACTCGGCCTTGATCTGGAAATCCTTGTAGCTCTTCTTGCTGACCAGATAGGCGGGGTCCTTGCCGATCAGCTTGTCTGCCGACAGCGCGCCGTCCTTCATTTCCCAATTGGCATCGCCGACCTTGTCCCAATCGCCCATCTTGGCGCCGTCGACCAGCGTGACCCAACCGGCATCGGACTGGCCGGAGGCCGAATGGATAGCTGGCACGGAGGCGAGCCCGATAACGGCCAGGCCGGCCGCGATCGCTGTGATGCGTGTCATGTCGTTGTCTCCCGTTGCATTTTCTTGTGGGCGCAAGGTGCAACGGGACGGCGGAACTGTAAACGGAGTTGCGGCAACTTTCGATTGTGCGACTGCTAACGCCCCAGCGCCGTCGCCGTGCTCACGCGCTCGAAACGCTCGAGCGTCAGGATCGCATCGGCGAACTTGTCGGCGCGCTGGTCGAGGACCGGGCGGGCCAGCAGCAGGAATTTCTGTTGCATGGCGCGGGCATCCGGAAACGAGTCCGGCTCGCCGGACGGATCGGCAGCGATACGCTCATGCACGCCGTCTTCGGTGTGGATGCTCACGCGGGCGCCAAAGGGATGTCGCTTGCCCTCGAGGCGGTCATCCTGCACCACGTCGAAACGGTCGGCGAGCCCGTCGATGGCCGCATCGCCGAGGCGCTTGTAGTCGTCCCAGCCGAACGAGCCCTGATCCAGGGCCAGCGCGCCGGTGAAGAACATCGAGAACTGGCCGCCGACGATGGAGGTCGGGTGGCGCTTGGTGGCGGCATCGCCGGTCAGGGTGATGCCGTTGCGATGCAGGCCGATCTCGACGCGCTTGACCTGGTCGGGGGTCAGATTGTGTTCGCGGCGCATGGCGATCAACGTGTCGATCGCCGCATGCGTGTAGCGGCAGCTCGGATAGGGTTTGACGCCTATTTTCATGGTCTCATAGACCGAACCAAGATCTGCTGTCGCTTTCTCGGGATGGGCATCGTCGCTGTAGCCAACCAGCAGGCCGTGCTTGCCTTCCACCGATTCCGTCGCGCCGATGAATTCGTTGCGCGCCAGCGTTGCGGCGATCACGCCGTTCATCGCGGCAGCGCCGACCTGATAGCGCTTGTTCCAGGCGCCGTTGACCAGAAACTGCAGCGATCCCGCAGCCTGGCTGCCGGACACGCCGAACGCCGAGATCAGTTGCTCGGTGGACAGGCCGAACAGCTTGCCGGCCGCTGCTGCGGCGCCGTAGGTGCCGGCGGTGGCGGTAGGGTGAAAGCCCTTGGCGTAATGCGAGGTCGGGTCGAGCGCATTGCCGAGCCGGCAGCAGACCTCATAGCCGGCGACGATGGCGGTCAGCACGTCCTTGCCGGATGCGCCCACCATTTCGCCCACGGCGAAGGCGGCCGGGACGACCGGCGCGCTCGGATGCAATGAGGAATCGGCGTGGGTATCGTCGAAGTCGAGGGAGTGGCCGAGCGCGCCGTTCAGCAGCGCCGCGACGGCCGGCGTCCAGGTCTTGCTGTCGCCGAACACGGTGGCGTCACCTTTGCCGTCCAGCGACAATGCCTCGAGCATCTTCAGCAGCGATGGCGTGGATTCGGCTTCCTTGCGGGCGCGAATGGTGCTGCCGAGATAGTCCAGTGTGAGGCACTTGGCCCGTTCCAGCACCTCCTGCGGAATGTCGTCGAACTTCAGATTGGCGACATAGGCAGCAAGCGTTGCGGTCTCATTGGCCATTGTGTTTCCTCACTCTTATTGAATTAGCCTTACGGAAGCACAGCCGGCGTTTCAAGACGGCATGGCAGCGCGGGGATCAGCCATGCGGCCGCCCGCACGCCGCATCAGGAAAAGATCGTTCATGTCCGTCTTTCGGAAACTATTGGGGGCGCTCAAGCGCGTGGTCGCCTTTTTCCGTGCCCATACGATCGAACTCGGCCTCGGTATCCGGGTGACCGCGGCGGCGCTGACTGCGTTGGTCGTGGCGCTGACCATTGGACTCAAGCTGCCGCTCTGGGCGGTGCTCACATCGATCATCGTCACCCAGATGAGCGTCGGGCGTTCGCTGAAGGCCACCCGCGATTATCTGATCGGGACCGTCGGCGGCGCCCTCTATGGCGGCGCGGTGGCGATCCTGATCCCGCATTCGAATGAGGGGATGCTGTTGCTGGTATTGGTGCTGGCGGTCCTGCCGCTGGCCTTCATCGCAGCGATCAATGCCAGCCTCAACGTCGCGCCGGTCACCGCGATCATCGTGCTGCTGTTGCCGTTGATGAATCACAACACGCCGCTGGAGTCGGCCATCGATCGCGTGCTCGAAGTCACGGTCGGTGCCATCACTGGCCTGCTGGTATCGTTCATCGTGCTACCGTCGCGGGCGCACAGCCAGGTGCGCGCCAATGCGGCCCAAGCGCTCGACCTGATCGCGACGGCGCTGACCGAATTACTGGCAGCGTTGACCCGGGGCCGTGATAACGAAACGCTGCACCGGCTGCAGGACGGCATCGGCCTCGCTATCACAAGCTTGCAGGCGATCGGCGCCGAAGCGGAACGCGAACGTGCCGCGCATCTCTCCAGAGGCCCGGATACCGGCCCGTTGCTGCGTACGACGCTGCGTCTGCGCCATGATCTGGTGATGATCGGGCGTTCGACGGTGGTGCCGCTGCCGTCGCCGCTACAAATCAGGCTGGTCGGCCCGCTGGCACGGGTCAGCGAAGCCATGGCGACGTTTCTGCATTCCACCGCGGTGGCGCTGCGCAGCGGCACCGGTGCGCCGGCGATCTATCCGGTACAGTCCGCTTTGAAGCTCTATGGCGAGGAGGTTGCCAAGCTGCGCCAGGAGGGGCTGACGCGCGGATTGCCCGGCGACATGGCGGAGCGGTTTTTCGCCATCGGCTTTTCACTGGAGCAGATGAGGCAGAACCTGCGGGATCTCGAGCGCTGCGTCTCCGAATGGGCCGAGGTCGATCCGCCGATGCGTGGCAGGAAGGTCCAGGAGATCACTGACGCGACATGAGTGTCGCCATGGCTTGGAATTGAAGCCGCTCCGGATCGCGCTCGCCGCGGGCGGTTTCATCGACAATGCTGCTGGAAAGGACCTGTACCGTGTCTTCAGGGATCGACAGCGGCAATTCAGCGATACAGAGGTCGAGAGCTGACGACATTGCTGCTACCGCATCATCGTCGAGATGTCGGTGTTCTGCATCGTGCGGCACGAGTTCGGGCGACGGCACGTCGCGTATGCGCTCGGACAGTCGCATCGCTTCGGTCAGCACGCGCATGTAAGTCAGGCCGGCCTGGCTCAGACCGTCTTCATCCGTCTGCCCTGACCGGGCCAGTGCGACGATCCGGGCGGCCAGACGGCGGCGGTTGTCGTCGGTATCAACGGCGTCACCTCCATGCGCAACAAATGGTTCCCATGCCGCATCGAATGCGCGGGCCAGCACGAGATGGACGTCTTCGTTGCGCTGCAAATCGAACTCGGAAAATGTCATACTCCATAAACGGGGCAGCGCGACAGCCGTTCCCGGTGACGTTGTCACATCGCTCGATCGGTGCATGAGCACCGTGGTGCATGGCGTGGCGGCGCTCGCCGTGCCATAATTTCGAATGTGAAACCGCGTGTTAGGGAAGCTGCCATGGCCTATGATCGATCGACCGTCGATGCTGTGATCCAGCATTATTTCGATGGGCTCTATGAGTCCGACGCTGACAAGCTCGGCGCGATCTTCCATCAGAGCGCCGATCTGCGCTGGGTCGAGAACGGTGAGCTAAAGGTGCTGACCGTGCCGGACTGGATGGCCATGGTGCGCAAGCGCGCGTCCAACAAGTCCGAGGGCAAAGCGCGCGAGGACTTCGTCGTCACCATTGATCGTTCCGATGAGAAGACCGCCTTCATCAAGGTCCGGTGCCAGCTGCCGCCGCGCTATTTCACCGATTATCTGGTGGCGATGAAGCTCGCTGACGGCTGGCAGATCGTGTCCAAATCCTACCGGTACGATCTGCGCGATTGATTGGCGTAAACCTTGGGCGACGACGTTGAGTGGTGCTTTCTCTCCGGCCGTCGTGTCCCCTCTCCCGCCCTTGCGGGGGAGGGGGAAGATGCGCCTGCTGGCTCGACGTCTCGACGGTCGA
>SDZE01000621.1 GCA_004173095.1 Bradyrhizobiaceae bacterium | reverse complement strand
TAGCGGATTGTACCAAGTCTCGATGGTCACCGAGAGATCTGGCGTCTCGCCGGGTGTGTAGACGCCATCCGACAGATCCTGGCCGGCACAGAAGCCGCGGCCGGCGCCGGTGAGAATGATGGCGCGGCATGATTTGTCGGCTTCGGCGGCGATCAGCGCTGCTAGCAGCGCCTTGTGCATCGCGGCCGTGAATGAGTTGAGCCGGTCCGGTCTGTTGAGCGTCAGGACGCGGTAGCCGTCCCGAATATCCGTCACGACGAGCTCGGGCTCCATCGCTTCCTCCCATTGATCGAAGTGCGGCTCTGCGCCGTTCTGACGCTTAGGTTACGATTGACCAACCGGTCGGTCAACCATTATGGTTTGCATCGGTTCGAAGGACATCGACGCGCCGCATGGCCATCAGATGCGCCTCGAATGCCGGGCAAGCTCGAAAACGAGTAGCCTTCATTAGGGAGGAGAGCGAGATGTCGAGACAATCGCAGTTCAGGAATCTGGTCGCTGCGGCAGCGATCGCGCTGCCCGCATCCATCATGTTATTTGCCGGCACGGCGTCGGCGCAGCAGACAGTCAAGATCGGCTCGGTGCTGTCCGTCACCGGGCCGGCGTCGTTCCTCGGCGAGCCCGAAGACAAGACGCTGCGCATGTATGTGGACAAGATCAACGCTGCAGGCGGCGTTGCCGGCAAGAAGATCGAGCTCGTGATCTATGACGACGGCGGCGATGCCAACAAGGCACGCACTTTCGCGACCCGCCTGGTGGAAGACGACAAGGTCGTCGCCATGGTCGGCGGCTCCACCACCGGCACCACGATGGCGATGGTCCCGGTGTTCGAGGAAGCGCAGGTGCCGTTCATCTCGCTGGCCGGCGCGATCGAGGTCGTCGAACCCGTGCGCAAATTCGTGTTCAAGACGCCGCATACCGACAAGATGGCCTGCGAAAAGATCTTCGAGAATCTGAAGCAGCGCAACTTCACCAAGATCGCGATGATTTCCGGCACCGATGGGTTCGGCACGTCCATGCGCGCGCAATGCCTGAAGGTTGCGCCGACCTATGGCGTGCAGATCGTGGCGGAAGAAACTTACGGCCCGCGCGACAGCGATATGACGGCGCAGCTTACCAAGATCAAGGCGGCGTCCGGCATCCAGGCCGTGGTCAATCCGGGCTTCGGCCAGGGGCCGGCCATCGTGACCCGCAACTATGCGCAGCTCGGCATGTCCGCTACGCCGCTCTACCAGAGCCACGGCGTCGCATCGAAGAGCTTCATCGAACTCGCCGGCCCGGCGGCTGAGGGTGTGCGCCTGCCGGCCGCTGCACTGCTGGTTGGCGACAAGCTGCCCGACAACGATCCGCAGAAGAAGGTGGTCGTCGACTACAAGTCGACCTTCGAGGCGACCGCGAAGCAGCCGGTCTCGACCTTTGGCGGCCATGCCTATGACGGCCTCTTCATCATGGTGGAGGCCATGAAGCGCGCCAATTCCACCGACGCCAAGAAGGTGCGTGACGAGATCGAGAAGACCAAGGGGTTTGTCGGCACCGGCGGCATCGTCACCATGTCGCCTACCGATCACCTCGGCCTCGATCTGAGTGCCTTTCGCATGCTGGAAGTGAAGGGCGGCGACTGGACGCTGCTGCCGCCCGGCACCTGAGACGATCCCGCGCTCCCTGCGTGCGCCATCGCGCGCAGGGGCGATCTCTCCCCGCATGATTGCTGTGGCAAGGAAAGCCGTTCTCAGGCATGGCCGAGTTTTTCCAATTTCTGGTCTCCGGGCTGACGGTCGGCGCGGTCTATGCGCTGGTCGCGCTCGGCTTCACGCTGATCTACAATGCATCCGACGTGGTGAACTTCGCGCAGGGCGAGTTCGTGATGCTCGGCGGCATGGTGACGGTGTTCGCTCATGCGGCGGGTGTGCCATTGCCACTGGCAGCACTCCTCGCCATCGTGGTCGCGATCACCGTCGGCATCGGCCTTTACTGGCTAGCCATCGCGCCAGCACGTGGTGCGTCTGCCGTATCGCTGATCATCATTACCATCGGTGCCTCGATCTTTTTGCGGGGCGTCGCGCAGGTGGTGTTCGACAAGCAGTTCCACAAGCTGCCGTCATTCTCCGGCGATACGCCGGTGCAGATGATGGGCGCGGCCGTGCAGCCGCAGAGTTTCTGGGTGATCGGCGGTGCGGCAGTGGTCGTGCTGCTACTCTATATCTTTCTTGAGCGTACGCTGGTCGGCAAAGCCGTGCTGGCGACCTCGGCGAACCGGCTGGCGGCAAAGCTGGTCGGTATCAATACCGCAACGATCATGGCACTGGCCTTTGGCGGCTCGGCCGCCATCGGTGGCATCGCCGGCGTGCTGATCACGCCGATCACGCTCACAAGCTATGATGTCGGCACGCTGCTGGCGCTGAAGGGCTTTGCCGCTGCGATGCTCGGCGGCATGGGCAATCCGCTCGGCGCGCTGGCCGGAGGCCTGTTGCTGGGGCTGCTCGAAGCTTTCGGGGCCGGCTATGTCAGCTCGACCTACAAGGACGCTTTCGCCTTCATCGTGATCCTCGCCGTGCTGTTCGTCGCCCCGCAGGGCCTGTTCGGCCGCCGCGCTGTCGAGAGGGTCTGAGCGATGCATGCATGGTTCCGGCATCGTTACTTCAGTCTGGTGGTCCTCGCGGTGGTGATCGCTTTGCTGCCGCTGCTGTTTCCGTCGAGCTATTATTACCGCGTCGCTGCGCTGGTCTGGGTCTCGGCCCTGGCGGCGATCGGTCTCAATATCCTGATGGGTAAGGCCGGGCAGGTCAGTCTCGGCCATGCCGGCTTCTTCGGCATCGGCGCTTATGCGGTGGCGATCGGTCCGACGCATTTCGGCGTCCCGTCCTTCGCATCGCTGTTGATCGGCGCGCTGCTGTCCGCGGTGCTGGCCTATCTGGTGGGACGCCCGATCCTGCGGCTGAAGGGGCATTATCTGGCGATCGCCACGCTCGGTCTGGGTGTGCTGGTCGCGCTCGCGATCACCACGGAGAGCCGCTGGACCGGCGGGCCGGATGGCATGCCGGTGCCGAAGCTTGTCATCTTCGGCTGGCGCGCCAGTGGTTCGGACACTTGGTACTGGATCACGGCGGGCATGCTGCTGGTCGGCACCTGGCTGGCGCTCAATCTCGACGACACGCCGACCGGGCGCGCCTTCCGCGCCTTGCATGACAGCGAGATCGCGGCGCGAGTTGCGGGCGTTCACGTCAATCGCTTCAAGCTACAAGCCTTCGTCATCGCGGCGGTCTATGCTTCGCTGGCCGGCTCGGCGCTCGCGCTGATGAATGGTTTCGTTAATCCGGACCAGGCGGGCTTCCTGCATTCGGTGGAAATGGTCACCATGGTCGTGCTCGGCGGGCTCGGCTCTGTGATCGGCAGCATCGTCGGAGCAGCGGTGCTGATCATGCTGCCGCAGGCGCTGACCGTCTTCCAGGAATACGAGCATCTGTTGCTCGGCTTCATCATCATCGTGTCGATGATCTTCATGCGCGACGGCATCGTGCCGATGCTCGCGAAATGGATGGGACGACGGGCATGATGGTTCTGAAAGCAAGCGATATCGGCATCGCCTTTGGCGGCCTCAAGGCCATCGACGGCGTCAGTTTCTCCGTCAATGCCGGCGAGATCTTCTCCATCATCGGGCCGAACGGCGCCGGCAAGACCACGCTGTTCAACGTGATCTCCGGCATCTACATCGCCGGGCAGGGACGGATCGAGCTGGATGGCCACGATGTCACCGGGTTTGAGCCTGACGCCCTGGCGGCGCGCGGGCTGTCGCGCACGTTTCAGAACCTGCAGATCTTCCAGCGCATGAGCGCGGTGGAGAATGTGATGGTGGGGCGGCATCTGCAGGAGAAGTGCAACCTGTTTGCCGACCTGTTCCGCCTGCCTTCGGTCTCACGCCAGAACGCGACGACGCGCGAGGCCGCGCTGGCGCTGCTGGACGAGGTTGGCCTGCGCGCGGATGCGGACAAGCTCGCTGGCTCGCTGTCCTATGGTGCCTGCAAGCGGCTTGAAATCGCGCGGGCGCTCGCTGCGGAGCCGCGCGTGCTGCTGCTCGACGAACCCGCGGCCGGCTGCAACGCGGTGGAGACCGAAGAGATCGACGCGCTGATCTGCCGGGTGGCGGAGAAGGGCGTCGCGGTGGTGCTGGTCGAACACGACATGAAACTGGTGATGAAGATCTCCGATCGCATTCTGGTGCTCGAACGCGGGCGTCGGCTGGTCGAAGGCACGCCGGAAGAGGTTCGCGCCGACCCGGCGGTGCTGGAAGCCTATCTCGGCAAACATGGTGCGCGGGAGGCTGGCCGTGCTTGAGATTTCCAATCTCCGCAGTGCCTATGGCCGCATCGAGGTGCTGAAAGGCATCTCGCTCCACGTCAATGCCAACGAGGTTGTCGCGCTGGTCGGCTCCAACGGCGCCGGCAAGACCACGCTGCTGCGCACCTTGTCCGGCGTGCAGCCGGCGCGTGGCGAGATCACCTTTCTCGGCGAGCGCATCGACAAGCTGCCGCCGCACCGGCGCGTGGCGCGCGGCATCCTGCAGTCGCCGGAAGGGCGGCAGATTTTCGGTTCGCTGTCGGTGGAGGACAATCTCCGGCTCGGCGGCTATCTGCGCAAGGACAAGGGCATCGACGAGGATCGCGACCGCATCTTCGAGATGTTCCCGATCCTGAAGGAGAAGCGCCGCCTGCTCGCAGGCGGTCTGTCGGGCGGGCAGCAGCAGATGCTGGCGATCGGCCGCGCACTGATGGGCAAGCCCAAACTACTGCTGCTCGACGAGCCCTCGCTCGGCCTGTCGCCGCTGCTGGTGGATCAGATCATCGCCGCCATCGTCTCGCTGCGTGCGGCCGGGATCACTGTGCTGCTGGTGGAACAGAACGCCGTCGCGGCGCTGGAAATCGCCGATCGGGGCTATGTCATCGAAACAGGCCAGATCGTCCATGAAGGAACAGCCTCGGCGCTGCTGTCGGACCCGAAGGTGATGTCAGCCTACCTCGGCATCGATTGAGCCCGCTTCTGGTTATGGCGCAAAGCGGACGCTTTTGCTCCAGTCTCGGAGATCCCCAAATTTGAGGCACGGCGGGTGGACCCTTACGCTGATAGGGAAGAGGCGAGGATATATTCAGTCGTCGCGCTATTCTGTTGGTCGTCATGCGACAGCGCATTCAGGTCTAGGTTTTCGCCGCGGAGGCGCGATAGCGTGGTCAATGCGCGGTCTCGGTCGCCGTCAAGGAGTTGTCTGAGATTCGTGACTGCGGCATTGGGCCGGCGTTGCCGGATCGCCTTCAGCGTTGCTGCAATCAAGTCGGCGCTCATGCGTCGGAGCTCGCTGGTTTGATAGTCGAGCGGGGTCTTCCAGATCGTGGTCCAAACCGTGTGATTAGCGAGGTCGGTCAGCAATTCGACCAGCAGCTCATTGCCCGAGCCGCGCGCGATCGTCTTGACGGCGCGGGTCATGGTGCGCGCAAAAGCGATGGCGTCATCGACCTCAATCAATGATTTGAGTTCGTCGCTGCGACGGGCGAGGGTGTCGATGTAGCTCTCGATCGGCGTTGTTGCCATGGTGCGCACGGCGAGCATCGATAGTGCCGTACGCACATTGAACAGATCAGCTACCGATTTCAGCGACAGTGGTTTGATATAGGCGCCGCGGCGTGGCCGCACTTCGACGAGGCGGCGACGCTCCAAGATGCGGATGGCTTCGCGGATCGGGCCGCGGCTGACGCCGAAGTCGCGCGCAAGATCGAGCTCGACCAGGCGTTCTCCGGCTTTTCGACGGCCGGCCACGATCTCGGCGCCGAGCTCTTCGGCCACCTGATCGGGTAATGTACGCGGCGCAAAACTGCGTTCACTCGCGCCTTCTCGTCCGGTCGTTGGCTTGCGTAGCACCGCGGCCATGACGTCCTCCTTCACCGGTCTTTCCGAGCCGCGGAATGCCCGCGGTCACGCGACAACATTCTCTAGCTATCGCGGAAGTCAATTGTTGACAATTAACAATTGGTGACCTTTCATTTGTGCTCGGTCGTGCGAACGATACCGGCGCAAAGCCGGATGTACGGCGAGAAGTCCTGGCGACAGACCGGGATGCAAGGGAGGCAACGATGGCGACGACGTCTGTGCTGGCTATCGTCCAGTCGATTACGGTTACGCCGTATCATGTTGGCTGTTCTTCATTTGAGCGCCGTCGCCCTGAAAAAGGTCTGGTGCCCGTCGAAAAATATCGTCATCCGCAAGCCGATTGAGGTCGCCATGACGGGGTTGACTGATATCTCGACGGCAACGAATCCGGGCACGCATCCGAGCGCAACCGCGTCTGCGCAGCCGCTGCTGGATGTGCGCAATCTATCGCTGTCCTTCGCGACTGCGCGCGGAGCGCTGCCGATCACGCGCAATGTCAATTTCAGCATCGCACCGGGTGAACGCGTCGGTCTCGTGGGTGAAAGCGGTTGCGGCAAGACCGTCACCGGCCTGTCGCTGCTACGCCTGCTGCCGCCACAGTCAGCGCGCATCGAAGGCAAGATCATTTTCAATGGCGTCGATATGTCGTCGCTATCGCCGCGAAAATTGCGCGCCATTCGCGGCCGTGAAATCGCGATGATCTTCCAGGAGCCGATGAGTGCGCTCGATCCGGTGTTCACCGTAGGTGATCAGATCGCCGAAGCGTATCGCATCCATTTTCCCGTCAGCCGGGCGGAAGCGCGTGAGCGCGCCATCCAAGCACTGCGCGATGTCGGCATTCCGGCGCCGGAGCGGCGCTGCGATGAGTATCCGCATCAATTGTCCGGCGGCATGCGCCAGCGCGTGATGATCGCCATGGCATTGATCTGCGAACCGAAACTGCTGATTGCCGACGAACCAACCACGGCGCTCGACGTCACTGTCCAGGCGCAGATCACCGACCTGTTGCGCTCTCTCAGCGAACGCACCGGAACGGCATTGATCTTCATCACCCACGATCTCGGCGTCGTCGCGGAGACATGCACGCGGATGATTACCATGTATGCCGGCGAGGTGGTCGAGGACGCGCCGGTGGACGATGCGCTGATGCGGCCGCGCCATCCCTATACGTCGGGTTTGTTGCGCTCCTTGCCGAGCCTAAGCGAGCGCCGTGGCGTGCTGGCTTCGATCCCCGGCCGCGTGCCGTCGCCCAATGCCATGCCGGCCGGCTGCCGGTTTCGCGCCCGCTGCAAACATGCTGCGGTCGGTTGCGAGCGCGAGCAGGCGATGATCGAGACCGACACACAACGCGCCGCGCGCTGTTGGCGCGCGCCGGAGCTCGAATTGCCGGGAGCGGTGAACTGATGGCAGCTCCGGGAAACGACCACGGCGTGCTCGCGGTTCGCGATCTACGTATCCTGTTCCCGACCCGCGACGGTCGCGACACCGTCAAGGCGATCGACGGCATGGATTTCGACGTACGGGCCGGCGAGACCTTCGGCATCATCGGCGAATCCGGTTCGGGCAAGACCACGCTCGGTCGGGCGCTGGTGTCGCTGCTGGCTCCGACGGAAGGCCAGATATTGCATGACGGCACCGATCCGTCGGCGCTCGGGACGAGTGCCTTCCGCAAGCATCGGCGCGACTATCAGATCATCTTTCAGGATCCCAACGCCGCGCTCAATCCGCGCATGACCATTATCGACAGCGTGGTCGAGCCGATGGAGATCATGCGGGAGGGAAATACCGAAACGCGCCGCCGCCGCGGCATCGAGGTGCTGGAGCGTGTCGGCCTCTCGCCGGAAGCCGCGGACCGCTATCCGCACCAGCTTTCCGGCGGCCAGAAGCAACGCGTCAATATCGCCCGCGTGCTGACGCTACGCCCGAAAGTGATCGTCTGTGACGAGGTGGTGGCCGCGCTGGACGTGTCGATCCGCGGTGACGTGCTCAATCTATTTGCCGATCTGCAGCGCGAGTTCGGCCTGACCTATGTTTTCATCACCCACGATATTTCGGTGGTGTCTCATATCTCCGATCGCATTGCCGTGACCTATCTCGGCAAGCTGATGGAGCTCGGCCCGGGGGATGAGGTGGTCGAGCATCCGCTGCATCCCTATACGCGCGCGCTGCTGTCGGCGGAGCCGATCCCGTTGCCGGCGCATTTGCGTGTCGATCGTCGTATCATGCTCGAAGGCGAGATTCCGAGCCCGGTGGCGCCGCCCTCCGGCTGCCGCTTCCGCACGCGCTGCCCATCGGTCCAGCCACGCTGCGCCACGGAGATCCCGGAATGGCGAGAGGTCAAACCGGGGTATCGGGTTGCCTGCCACTTTGCCACCGCCGATGGGCCGCCACCGAATAATCAGAAGGCGCCAAACGCGTCATCATAACTGGGAGAAGCAACATGCGTGTGATCGATCTCGGGCAACGACAACTGCGCCGTCGCGATATTCTGGCGCTGATGGGCGGCGCGGCTGCAGCCGGTGCGCTCGGCGGGTCGGCTTTTGCGCAAGAGGCCAAGAAGGGTGGCGTGCTAAAAGTTGGCGCTCCCGCCAATCCGTCGTCGCTCGATCCCGCCACCGGCGGCGCCGGCTCCGATCACAGCATTCTCTGGACCATGTATGACACACTGGTAGAGTGGGATTACGACACGCTGAAGCCGAAGCCGGGCATGGCGAAATGGGCGTTCCCCGATCCCAAGACCATGGTGCTGGATATCACGGACGGCATCAAGTTCCACGACGGTACGGTGCTGGATGCCGAGGCGGTCAAGTTCAACCTTGAACGCAGCCGCTCGGATCAGCGTTCGAACGTCAAGCCCGATCTGTCGAGCGTGGAGACGGTCGAGGTGACCGGCCCGCTGCAGGTGACCCTCAAGCTGAAGAACCCGGATACCGCGCTCCCTGCGATCTTGTCCGATCGCGCCGGCATGATGGTGTCGCCGACCAACATCAAGGCGCTGGGCAACGAGACCGATCGCAAGCCGGTCGGGGCAGGGCCCTGGAAATTCGTCAAATGGAACGACAATGAGATCATCGTCGTCACACGCCACGAGAACTACTGGCGCAAGGGCCGTCCTTATCTGGACAGCATCGAGTTTAACATCATCACCGAGAATGCCACGGCTTTGCGATCGGTGGTCGCGGGTCAGAACGACATGGCATTCCAGCTGCCGGCCCGCCTCAAGCCAGTGATCGAACGCGCCAAGAATCTGGAGACGGTCACGTCACCGACGCTGTATTGCGTGCAGCTGTATTTCAACTATGCCCGCGCGCCGCTCGATAATGTGAAGGTCAGGCAGGCGATCAACTTCGCCCTGGATCGCGAAGCCTTCGTCAAGGCGACATTGAGCGGCCTCGGCGAGCCCGCGCGGATGACGCTGCCGAGCTCACATTGGGCTTTCAACAAGGCCGTGGCGAATACCTATCCGCACGATCCCGAGAAGGCGAAGAAGCTGCTCGCCGAAGCCGGGTTCAAGGATGGGCTCGAACTCACCATCGGCGGCTACACGGATCAGGACTCTGTCCGTCGCGGCGAGGTGATACAGGAGCAGCTTGGCAAGGCCGGCATCCGCCTGAAGTTCACGCGCGGCACCATCGCCGAGATCAGCGCGCAGTTCTTCGCCACGGAGAAGAAGTTCGATTTGCTCGTCTCAGCCTGGACCGGTCGTCCCGATCCCAGCATGACCTACGCGCTGGGTTTCGATCAGGGCGCCTATTACAACGCTGGTCGCACCGCGGATCCCGAGCTGTCGAAACTCATCAAGGAAAGCCGCGAGAGCGAAGACTTGGCCAAGCGTGCGGAAGTGTTCGCGAAGATCCAGAAGATCACGGTGGAGACCGCGCTCTCGGCCCCTCTGGCATTCCAGTTCGAACTCGACGCGCTATCCGCCAAGGTGAAGGGCTTTAAGCCCAACCTACTCGGCAAGCCGAAGTTCGAAAATATCTCCCTCGGATAACGCGCCGGGGCCGCGCCCCGCGCGGCTCCGTGCTCCGGAGTGCACCACTCTATGAGACATTCAGCACGGTTCCGCATCGTCGGTCGTCGCCTGTTGCAGGCGCTTCCGGTGATCGTCTTGTCTACCTTCATCGTGTTCGGCTTGCTCAAGCTGGTGCCGGGCGATATCGCCGTCACACTCGCTGGCGATAATGCGTCGGACCAGCGCATCGCGGAGATTCGCGAAATCTACGGGCTCAATCAGCCCTTCCTCGTGCAATACGGCACGTGGCTGTTCAAGGCGGCGCATGGAGACCTGTCGAGCTCCCTGATCTCCAACGAGGCTGTTCTGACCTCGATTCAGCGCTGCCTTCCGCATACGCTGCTGATCGTCGCGCTGGCGCTGTTGATTGCGCTCATCGTCGGCATCCCTCTCGGCATCGCGGCCGCAACCAAGCCCGGCTCATGGATCGATAGCACCGTGATGGCGATCGCTTCACTCGGTGTGGCCGTACCAAACTTTTGGCTCGGCATGCTGCTGGTGGCTTTCTTCGCGCTGCAGCTCAACTGGCTGCCGGCGACTGGTGCAGTATCGCTGATGAAGGATCCCTGGGCTGCGCTCAGTCACGCCATTTTACCGGCGGTCGCATTGGCGTCCGGCGGTATCGCCGAAGTCGCGCGACAGCTGCGCTCGTCGCTGGTTGAAATCCTGTCGTCCCAACAGGTCCGAACGCTGCATGCCAAGGGACTGCCGCCATCGTCGATCCTGTGGCGGCACGGCTTGAAAAACGTCAGTGTCAATCTGCTCACTGTCGTCAGTCTGCTTGCCAACCGCATGCTCGCTGCAACCGTCGTCGTCGAGGCCGTTTTCGCCATTCCCGGCATGGGCGGCTTGATCGTCAATGCGGCCATGAATCGCGATTTCCCGGTGGTGCAAGGCGTCGTCTTCACCATGGTGTTGATCGTTGTCAGCCTGAACCTGCTGACTGATATTCTCTACAGCGTCCTCGATCCGAGGATTTCATCATGACCGATGCTGCTTTGACCCTGCCGCAGCCGCGGCGCCCGCGTCGCCTCGCCGGTTTCGGTCGCTGGCTGCTGACCGATATTCGCGGTGCGGTGAGTCTCGGCTTCCTGGTCGCGCTGATGTTGATCTCGGTGCTGGCGCCGTGGATTTCGCCTTACAAGCCGACGGCGCAGGATCTCGATGCCTCGCTGGCCACGATGTCGATGCAGCACTGGCTCGGTGCCGACGATCTCGGCCGTGATACGCTGAGCCGCTTGATCCATGGCGGCATGGCATCGCTTTATGCCAGCTTCCTCGCGGTTGCCATCGCAGTGCTAATCGGTGTGCCCGTTGGCGTGCTGGCCGGCTATCTTGGCGGCTGGGTCGATACAATCATCAGCCGCATCATCGACAGCTTCCTGTCGTTTCCCGCCATCGTGCTGGCGATTGCCGTCACCGGCGCGCTCGGTATCGGCCTGACCAATGGCATGATTTCGGTGGGGATCGTGTTTTCGCCGCAGCTCGCGCGCCTTGTTCGTGCGCGCACATTGGTGGTGCGGAACGAGCTCTATGTTGATGCTGCCCGCTGCTTTGGTGGTTCGACGATGCGCATCCTGTGGCGGCACGTGCTGCCCAATGCTATCCAGCCGGTCATCGTGCAGGTCACATTGCTGCTTGCGGCTGCGCTGCTCGCTGAAGCCAGCCTCAGTTTTCTCGGCCTCGGCATCCAGCCGCCGGATCCAAGCTGGGGCGCCATGTTGGCGCGCGCCTACCAGAACATGGAAATCGCACCGGAGCAGATGTATCCGCCGGGCCTCGCCATTCTGTTCACGGCGCTTGCCTTCAACACATTGGGTGAATCGCTGCGCGTTGCCCTCGATCCGACCATGAAGCGTAACTGACAAAAACCGGGGAAAACGGTGATGACCGCACAGCTCAACGAAGCCGACTATCTCGCCAGATTGCACGACCTGTGGGCTAAGGCGTGGCCGAAGGGGATACCGACAAAGCCGAATTACATTCATGGTGAAGTGGCGCTGACGGAATATCTGCGCGTCTGGGCGAAGCAGCAAGCTCAAAAGCCGGCTGTAATCTTTTACGGCCATGTCACAACCTATGGCGAGCTTGATCGCCAGAGCGATCGCTTCGCGGCGCTGCTGAGGGAGAAGGGCGTGCGCAAGGGCGACCGTGTGGCCGTGTTCATGCCGAATTGTCCGCAATTCCACATCGTGTTTTTCGGCATTCTTAAGCTGAGCGCCATCCATGTGCCGGTCAGCCCGCTCTCGCGTGCGTTCGAGCTAGCCTATGAGCTCAACGACACCGATGCCGAAGTCATCGTGGCGCTGGACCAGCTCGCGCCCGTGGTCGATCAGGTTCGTGGCGAGACCAAATTGCGCGAGGTGATCGTCACATCTTTCGCCGATGTCATTCCGGATCAGCCAACCATTCCGGTGCCGGAATCCATTCGCGCGCCGCGCATCACCGTTCCCGGCGCCACCGACTTGCTCCCGGCATTGGCTGCGCTGCCCGAGCCGAAGCCGCTGCCGCCGGCCGGCCTCGATGACATTGCCGCGCTGAACTATACGGGCGGCACCACGGGCATGCCGAAGGGATGCGTTCACACCCAACGTGACATGGTCTACACGGCAGCCGCCAATCACGGCATCTCGGTGGCGTCGCGCGAGGACAGCGTCTATCTGTCGTTCTTTCCGGAATTCTGGATCGCCGGTGAGAATTTCGGTCTGATCTTTCCGCTTTTCGCCGGTGCGACCCTCGTGCTGCTGGCGCGCTGGGATGCGGTTGGCGCGTTGTCGGCGATCGATCGCTACAAGGTCAACATCACCGCCATGCCGGTGGATGGCGCCGTCGAGCTGATGGATCATCCGCGCTTCAAGGATTTTGATCTTTCCTCGCTCGATCAAGTTCGCGTTGTGTCCTTCGTGAAGAAGCTCAACCCGGACTACCGCAAACGTTGGAAGGATCTTACCGGCATTATTCTGGCCGAAGCTTCATGGGGCATGACCGAGACCCATACCTCGAACACATTCGTCGCTGGCTTCCAGGACAATGATTTCGATCTGCTGTCGCAGCCGATCTTTGTGGGCCTGCCGGTGCCCGGCGCCGAGTTCAAGATCACCGATTTCGAATCTGGCGAACTGATTGCACTCGGCGGCGAAGGGGAAATCCGTGTGCGCACGCCGTCGCTGCTGAAGAGTTACTGGAATAAGCCACAGGCGACCGCAGAGTCGCTGGTCGATGGTTGGCTGCGCACCGGCGATATCGGTACCATCGATGAACAAGGGTTCTTGCACTTTCTCGGCCGCCGCAAGGAGATGCTGAAGGTCAAGGGGATGAGCGTCTTCCCTCCGGAGATCGAGGCACTGCTCGGCCAGCATCCCAAGGTGCTCGGTTCAGGCGTGGTAGGACGCGACGATGCGGACAAGGGGCAGGTTCCAGTGGCCTATATCCAGCTCAAGCCGGAAGCGATCGGCAACACATCGCCGGGCGAGATCCAGGCGTGGTGCGCGGAGCGCATGGCCACCTACAAGGTACCGGAAATCCGCATCATCGACGCACTGCCGATGACCGCCACCGGAAAGGTGAAGAAGCAGGAACTGAACGTCAACGCGCCGCTCTGAGCGGCTCGCAATGCCGATCATTTGTTGCTCACGGAGAACAAGATGTCCTTTCATAAATTGCTGATCGCCAATCGTGGCGAGATCGCTATCCGTATTGCGCGCGCCGCCGCCGATGTCGGCCTCGCCACGGTGGCGATTTATCCCGCCGACGATGCGCAGTCGTTGCATGTGCGGATCGCCGATGAAGCACAGGAGATTCCCGGTCGCGGTGCGCGCGCTTACCTCGATATCGACGGTGTCATCGGTGCCGCCAAGGCCGCCGGCTGCGATGCGCTACATCCCGGATATGGCTTTCTTAGCGAGAATGCCGATCTGGCGGAGCGTTGTGCCGATGAAGGTATCACTTTTGTTGGTCCGTCGCCCGCGGCATTGAGGCTGTTTGGCGACAAGGTGGCCGCCAAGCAACTTGCAAAGCGCTGTGGCGTGCCGATTATCGCCGGCACCATCGGACCTTCGACGCTGGAGGAGATCAAGGCATTCTTCGGTTCGCTCGGCGAGAGAGGCGCCGTCATGATCAAGGCAATGGCCGGCGGTGGCGGTCGCGGCATGCGTGTTGTCGAGCGCGCCGCAGATCTGGATAATGCCTATGCGCGGTGCCAGTCTGAAGCCCATGCCGCCTTCGGCTATAACGGTGTCTATGCCGAGCGGCTGATCCGCAATGCCCGGCATATTGAAGTGCAGATCATCGGCGACCACCATGGCCATGTCAGCCATCTTTGGGAGCGCGAATGCACCATCCAGCGTCGCAATCAGAAGCTGGTGGAGATCGCGCCGAGCCCGTCGCTCACCGATGCACTACGCAATCGCATCGTCGAGGCGGCCAAGCATCTGGCGAGCGAAGCCAAATATGACAGCCTTGGCACGTTCGAATTCTTGGTCGATGGCGAAGCCGGCGAGGGCGATGGCGCTTTTGCCTTCATTGAAGCCAATCCGCGCCTGCAGGTCGAGCATACGGTGACCGAGGAAGTGCTGGCGATCGATCTCGTGCAGTCGCAGCTTGCGGTGGCCGATGGTGCGACGCTGGGGTCGCTGCATCTCGATCAGGCTGAAGTGCCGAAGCCGCGCGGCTTTGCCATGCAGGTGCGCATCAATATGGAGACCATGAACGCATCGGGCGCAACACAGCCCACCGGCGGTACGCTGGCGGTGTTTGAGCCGCCATCAGGCCCAGGCGTGCGCGTCGACACATTCGGCTATGCCGGTTATCGCACCAGCGCCGCCTTCGACTCGCTGCTGGCGAAGGTCATCGTGCATACACCGCTCGCCTTTGCCGATGTGGTCGCCAAGGGGACGCGGGCGCTGCGCGAGTTCCGGATCGAAGGCGTCGCGACCAATATCCCCTTCATTCAGGCGATCCTCGCCCATGTCGACTTCCGCGCCAACCGTGTCAGCACCAGTTTTATCGATCGCAACGTCGCCGACCTCGTCGGCGCGGCGCAGGGGATGACGTCGTCGCTCTTCGCCTCAAGCGGCATCGCGACGCAGCAGGTAACATCAGCAGCAATCGCGGAGCCGGTGCCCGAGGGAAGTATCGCCGTTTCGGCACCGCTGCAGGGCACGATCGTGGCAATCCAGGTGAGTGAGGGCGAGGTCGTCCGCCCCGGCCAGCAGCTTGCCGTGATCGAATCCATGAAAATGGAGCATCTCGTCACCGCCGGGCAGGGTGGTCGGGTCATGCGTATCGCTGCGACAGATGGCGTCACGCTGATGCAGAACGAAGCGATCCTCTATCTCGAGCCGCAGGACGTCGCTGGCGACGCGGTCACCGAGGAAACCGCGGTCGATCTCGATCAAATTCGTCCCGACCTCGCGGAGATGCTGGCGCGTCAGGCCAACACCTATGACGAGAACCGCCCGGGTTCGGTAGATCGTCGGCGCAAAACCAACCAGCGCACTGCGCGCGAAAATATTGCGCAGCTCGTCGATGACGGCTCTTTCATGGAATATGGGAGCCTCGCCATTGCAGGGCAGCGCCGCCGCCGGTCGATCGAAGATCTTATCAAGAACACCCCGGCCGACGGCCTGATTGCCGGCGTGGCCACGGTCAATGCGACGTCGTTCGGCGAACACGATGCGCGCTGCATGGTGATCTCCTATGACTACACCGTGTTGGCGGGCACCCAGGGCCATATGAACCACAAGAAGATCGACCGCATGCTCACGCTGGTGGAGCAATGGCGGATGCCCCTGGTGTTTTATGCAGAGGGCGGCGGAGGTCGTCCCGGCGACACCGATCGTCTCGGTCTCACCGGTCTTGATGGTCCGTCATTCGTGCAATTCGCAAAACTCTCCGGCCTGGTGCCGGTGATAGGCGTGGTGTCGGGCTATTGCTTTGCCGGCAATGCGGCGATGCTCGGCTGCTGCGATGTCATCATTGCGACCAGGAATGCCTCAATCGGCATGGGCGGCCCGGCGATGATCGAGGGCGGCGGCCTCGGTGTCTATCATCCCGCCGAAGTGGGCCCTGTATCGTTCCAGTCGCCGAATGGCGTCGTCGATATCCTGGTCGAGGACGAGGAAGAGGCGACGCGCATTGCACAGAAATATCTGTCTTATTTCCAGGGGGCGGTGGCCGATTGGAAAGTGGCCGATCAGCGCCTGCTGCGCCGTGCTATCCCGGAAAACCGGCTGCGCGTCTATGATATTCGTGCGGTCATCGATCTGATTGCGGACGAGGAGTCCGTGCTCGAAATTCGCCGCGACTTCGGTGTCGGCATGGTCACCGCGTTCATCCGCATCGAGGGCAAGCCGTTCGGCCTGATCGCGAACAATCCAAAGCATCTTGGCGGCGCCATTGATGCCGAGGCGGGCGACAAGGCGGCGCGCTTCCTGCAGCTCTGCGATGCCTTCGATATCCCCATCGTTTCCCTATGCGACACGCCGGGCTTCATGGTCGGGCCGGAGGCAGAGAAGACAGCGATCGTTCGTCATGTCGCCCGCATGTTCGTTACCGGCGCGAGCATCACGGTGCCATTGTTCGGCATCGTACTGCGCAAGGGCTACGGGCTCGGAGCGCAATCCATGATTGGCGGCGGCTTCCATGCGTCGTTCTTCACGGCGGCATGGCCGACCGGCGAATTCGGCGGTATGGGACTCGAAGGTTATGTGCGCCTCGGCTTCCGCAAAGAGATGGAGGCGATCGCCGATCTCTCTGAGCGCGAGACCTATTACAAGAACAAGGTCGCCGAGCTCTATGCCAATGGCAAAGCCACGTCGATCGCATCTGTGATGGAGATCGACAATGTGATCGATCCCGCGGAGACGCGGCGCTGGATCATGGCTGGCCTGCGCTCCGTGCCCACGCCGCCCGCACGCGAGACGCGCAAGCGTCCGTGTGTCGACACCTGGTAATGAACGGTTTACTTGGAGTGATGCGATGACGAGTGCTGCATTTGATACCGAGATCCAGGATGCTGACGGCGCGCTGCATGGCCCGTGGCGTCAGCCGCGGCAAATGCTGCACGCACAGACCTATGATTCCCACGCCTCGATCCACGACGATGCGACCGCACAGAAACTCGGCTTCAAGGGGGGCACCATCGAGGGGCCGACGCATTTCAGCCAGTTCGCGCCGCTCTGCGTGCGATTGTGGGGCGATGCGTGGTTCGAGGGCGGCTGCATCTCGGCACATTATCGTAATGCCTCCTATGAAGGCGAGGAGGTGCAGGCTGTTGTCGAAAAGCCTGCCGTCGGCGCGCGCTATGCGGCGATCCGTATGATCAAGCGTGACGGCACCGAGATTTTGCGCGGTAGCGCCTCGCTTGGTAGTGACACCCCGCCCTCCGCACTTGATATCAGGCTGACCGAATTGAAGCCACTGACCGATGCCGTCATTTTACGCGACGTCACGATCGGCATGACAACAGCGCAGCAGAAGATTCGCATGGATATGGACCAGCATATGGGCGAACTCTATCCGTTTTCGTTGGGTCAGAAGTTGAAGGTCATCACCGAGCCCTCGCCGTTTTACAGCAATGGCGACACGCCGTGGCGGCGCCCTATCATCCCGATGGAGATGTTGAGCGTGCTGTTCCAACATACAAGCAAGAAAGATGGCCTCCCCGTGAAAGGGCCTGCGGTCGGTCTTTTCGCCGGTCAGGAGATCCGCGTGATCAAGGGGCCGCTCTTTGTCGGGGAGGACTATAACGTCCAGCGCAAGGTGGTCCATCAGAAACGTCTAGCTCGATAAGGATTGAACCGAGTTGTGGCGGAAGCGCCCAGGCGAAAGTCCTACGCCACGCGTGAAGAATCGATTGAAATACCCGGGGTCCAGGAATCCAAGCGACGTCCCGATTTCGGCAACGGTCTCTTCTGAGTAGAGCAGCTTTCGCTTGGCCTCGGTGAGAACGCGATCATTGATGAGTGAAAGGGATGATTTTCCGGTGACGGTTCGACAGCATGAATTGAGCCGTGCAGTCGTGACGCCTAGCTTTCGCGCAAGTGATTCCAGCGGCGGATGATTGCGGTAAACGTCCTCGACCAGCTCACGAAATCGGATGACGACATCGACCTCGCGCGAGCCTAAGACCTGTGGCTGACCATGTCGTCCGTGCAGCCGCCCGATCGCAACCGCGATGAGTTGCAGATAGGCCTTTATCGACGCACCGCGGCCGGGAGCGGCCCATACGAACTCGCGCTGCAGGGACACGAACAACTTGCGGAGATCGATCTCTTCGCCGAGCTGGCGTTGCAGAAAGCGAGCGGGTTTGAGAAAGCCGCTGAGCAATTCTGGGTCCTCTCGAAAGATACTCCGCAAAAATGATGACGCGACCGTAATGACGTAGCCATTGGTGTCACGTTTGAAACGGAAGCCATGCACCGTGAGCGCGGGCACGACGATGAGGCTGTTCGGCGACAGATCCCAATCCTCGCCCTCGATCTCAATCGTCCCGCCTCCCTTATCCAGGATCAGGATCTGATGGTGACCGGGGTGTGTATGAGTACGGATCGTCCAACCATGCCGGCTACTCCTGGTGCGGATCAGCTCGATGTGAAGAAAACTCGGATCAATCTCGGACTTCTGCTCTTCATATAAAAAATAGTGCGGAATGATGTCACCAGAGTCCTTTTCCACCGCCCGCGTGCATCGCAGAAAGGCCGCTCTTTCTACGAAAAATACAAGAATTTATCACGATCGTCCATTGCTCGAAGTGCCGCATCGATCAATTGATGCGGTCAATCAAGGACCGCTTCCGTTCTGGCGGGCCGCGAATGTTCCGGGAGGACGAGCAATGCCGAGTCACAGTCCACGGTCGTGCGATGTGCTGGTGATAGGATCGGGCGCAGGCGGACTGTCGACTGCGATCACCGCAAAGAAAGCGGGCCTCGACGTCGTGATCATCGAGAAGGAGGAATTCTTCGGCGGCACGACTGCATTTTCCGGTGGCGTTCTTTGGGTGCCGGGAAATCATCACGCGCGCAAAGCCGGGATCGAGGATAGCCGCGACGCCGCGGTGGCCTATCTGCGAAATGAGACCGGTAACTTCTACAGCGAAAAGGCGATCGACGCGTTCCTGGATCAAGGCCCCCGCATGCTCGAGTTCTTTGAGCGCGAGACCGACGCGAAGTTCGTTCTGTCGGGATATCCGGATTATCACCCTGACGTGGCTGGAGGCGCCACTGCAGGGCGCTCGGTGACGGCAGCTCCGTTCGATGCACGTGGTCTCGGCGCTGAAATCAAGCGGTTGCGACCGCCGCTATCGACGATCACGTTCATCGGAATGATGTTCAATTCCTCGAACGAAGACCTCAAACACTTCTTTCGTGCGACGCGATCCTTGAAATCCGCCGTCTATGTTGCCAAGCGCCTGGTCAGTCATTTCAAGGAGCTGGCGTTGTACGGGCGTGGAGTCCAGATCACGAGCGGCAACGCGCTTGCAGCACGTCTCGCAAAGACCGCGTTTGATCTGAAGATACCGCTCTTGACCGGGACCAGCGCACTGCAGTTGCTCGTCGAGCAAGGCGCCGTGACCGGCGCACTGGTGAGAGACGCTGATGCCGATTACAGCATTTCGGCGCAACGCGCGGTTGTGCTGGCCTGTGGCGGTTTTCCGCACGATGTCGAGCGGATCACGCGTGCCTATCCCCATCTGGCCCGCGGCGGCGAACACCTGTCCCCGACACCTGCTGGGAACACCGGCGACGGCGTTGCGATGGCCGAGCAGGTCGGCGGCACCTGCGACATCCGTTTTCCGAACGCGTCGGCATGGATGCCTGTGTCAAAGGTGCCTATGGCAAACGGCAAGGTGGGGGCCTTTCCGCATCTGGTGGACCGCTACAAGCCCGGCATCATCGCCGTCGATCGCCGCGGCCAGCGCTTCACGAACGAGTCGAATTCCTATCACGACACTGGCGCCGCCATGATCGCAGCCAATGAGGACAACACGGAAACAGCATGCTGGTTGATCTGCGGCCATGCGACCATCCGCAAGTATGGCCTGGGTTACGCCAAGCCGGCGCCCGTGCCGATCGGGATCTATGTGCGGAACGGCTACCTGCATACGGCACCAAGTCTCAGTGAACTGGCCGGGAAGGCCGGCATCGACGCGGCCGGCCTGGAAGCGACAGTCCGGAAATATAACGAGGGTGCAACGCGCGGCGAGGACGGCGAGTTCGGACGAGGCTCGACTGCATTCAATCGTTTCCTTGGTGATCCCGACAACAAGCCGAACCCAAATGTCGCGCCAGTCGGCAAAGGGCCGTACTACGCGTTAAAGCTCATCATGGGCGATCTCGGCACCTTCGACGGCTTGACGACCGACACGGTGGGTCGGGTGCTGGCGGCTGACTCTCAGCCAATACCAGGGCTTTACGCATGCGGAAACGACCGCGCGAGCATCATGGGAGGCAATTATCCCGGCGCCGGCATCACGCTCGGCCCGATCATGACGTTCGGATACATCACGGCCAGACATATCGCTGGCAAGGAAGACGTCGCCGAATACGCCTGACGCGATCTGGTGACGCTGAGGTCACCGAAACTCAGCATATCGAACTGTAAAAAATCAAAAACCTTATCGGAGGAATCAATGAACATCGACCGTCGCACATTTATCGGAGCGGGTGTCGCCGCTGCAGCTATGGGCCCGTTCACGATAGCACGCGCTCAGTCCGCCAAGCCGATCCGCATCGGCGTGATCACCGATATGTCCGGCGTCTATCGTGACGTGTCGGGGCCGACGACGGTGGCGTGCGTCCAGCAAGCCGTCGACGAGTTTAAAGCGAGTAATCCCGGCATCGCGGTCGATGTCCTGGTCGCGGATCATCAGAATAAAGCCGATGTCGGCTTGAACATTATCCGAAAATGGTTCGACCAGGACGATGTCGATGTGATCGAGAACGTTGGCAATAGTTCGATCGCGCTCGGCGCCAGGCATCTCATCGAGGCGAAGGATAAGGTCGCGCTGATTACGACGGCCGGAAGCTCCGATCTGACTGGAAAAGCGTGCAGCTCTAACCTGGTTCATTGGGCATGGGACTCCTGGTGTCTTTCGCATTCGACCGCGACATCCGTCGTGCGCACGGGCGGAAAAAAGTGGTTCTTCATCACGGCCGACTATGCTTTCGGACACGCCGCCGAGGCGGATGCATCCAAATTCGTCAAAGCCGCCGGGGGGACGGTGGTCGGCACGGTACGCTACCCGTTCGGGTCGACCACCGACTTCTCATCCTTCCTGTTGCAGGCACAGTCCAGCGGCGCCGACGTCATCGGTTTCGCTAATTCCGGAAGCGAACTGATCTCCGCGTTGAAGCAGGCTCAGGAGTTCGGCATCGACGCCAACGGAACCCGGATGGCTGCGATGATCGGCTATATTACGGACGTCACTGCCATGGGGCTTGCCACGGCCAAAGGTCTTTCATTGACCGAGACCTTCTATTGGGACCTCAATGACCGGACCAGGGCGTTCATGGCTCGCGTCAAGCCGCGCCTCGCTTCGGGCGTGTTTCCGAACATGAGCCAAGCCGGCGACTACTCGTGCGTTGCCCACTATTTGAAAGCGGTCAAAGAGCTCGGCGTCGAGCGTGCCAAGGCGTCTGGGCGTGCCGTCGTCGACCTGATGAAGAAGTTGCCGACGGACGACGATTGCTTCGGACAGGGAAGCATTCGTGAGGATGGTCGGAAAATTCATCCCGCCTATTTGTTCGAGGTCAAGAAGCCGACCGAGAGCAAGGCACCCGGCGACGTCTACAAGCTGATCTCGACACTCCCGTCGGAGGAGGCGTTCCGTCCGCTCGCTGAGGGCGGATGCTCGTTGATCAAGACCTGATCGCGGACCTCAACTGAACATAGGTGATCCGATATGTCGTACGACTCCCCGATCGTGGACCTACGCACGTACACGATACAACTTCGAAAGATGCCAGAGTTCATCGACGTTTTCGATAGGCTCGCGATGCCGGTGCAGCTGAAATATCTCGGCCGACCGCTCGGGATGTATTCCAGCGCGGTTGGCGTGCTGAACCAGATCGTCCATCTCTGGGGTTTTGCGGATATGGGGGAGTTCGAACGACGACATGCCGAGCGCGACAAGGATCCGGCTTGGCCGGCCTATCTCCAGGCATCTGGACACCTCATCACCGCCCAGGAAAACCGGTTGATCCGCAAGATCGACCTGCCGTCGCTGCGCGGCGACTGACGGCATGGCATCGCCAAAGATGAGGAAAGCATGAGCTGGATCGACTTGAAGGATCGCGTCGCGGTGGTCACCGGCGCGGGCGGCGGCATCGGCCTGGGAATTGCCGCGGGCTTGGCGGAGGTCGGTGCGACCGTGGTGCTGCTCGATCGTGAGGAGCCTTTACGGGACGTGATTGGGGACGTCTCGCGGACGCCCGGGCGCGGCCATTTCCTGCGTTGTGACGTGACCGACGACGGCAGCGTGGAGGAAGCGGCGCAATCGGTCGCAGAGCGTTTCGGGGCGCCCGCCATCCTGGTCAACAACGCCGGCACGATGCGGGCGGGACATCTTGAAACGATGTCGCTGGAGGACTGGAATGCGATCATCTCGCTGAACCTCACCGCCTATCTCCGCTGCTCGCGCGCATTCGGCGCAGGAATGCTGAATGCTGGCAGCGGTGCCATCGTGCATATCGCGTCCATCTCGTCCTACGCGCCGCAAAGCTTCAGCGGGGCCTATAGCGCCAGCAAGGCGGCGGTGGTGATGTTGTCGCGGCAGCTCGCCGTGGAATGGGGACCGCGCGGTGTTCGCAGCAACGTGGTGAGCCCCGGTCTGATCGAGACACCGATGACGAAGGGCATCTACGACAGCCCCGGCGTGCGGGATGCGCGTTCCGCGCTGGTCCCGCGCCGTCGCATCGGGCAACCGGACGATATCGCGAATGCCGTGGTGTACCTGGCGAGCGACCGCGCGGACTACGTCACCGGCGAGGATATCGTGATCGATGGCGGCTTCTCCCGGACCATTATGAGCACCATTCCGCGGCCAGGATTCGAGAAGGAAACGTTGGTGGCGGTGGAGCGGCAGCCATGACAATTCAGACGCCGGTGGCGATGGTCACGGGAGCTGGCGATGGTATTGGATGGGCGACGGCCCAGACATTCGCCCGCCATGGCTACAACGTCGCCTTGATCGACATCGATGTCGAAAAGGTGGCGGCGAAGGCCACCGAACTGGGCCGTCGCCATATCGGCATCGCCTGCGACGTGTCCAGCGAGGCGCAGGTCAAGACGGCGTTCGCAACGACACGACAGGCCTTCGGTCGCGTCGATGCGTTGGTGAACAACGCCGGCATCGGCAGTCCGCATCTCCCGACCTCGGAGCAGAGCGTGGAAAGCTTCGAGAAAGTTCTCGGCGTCCACCTCACCGGCACGTTCCTGTTCTCGCGCGAAGCCCATTCGCTGATGAAGCCACAGGGCACGGGATCTATCGTGAACATCAGCTCCATCGCCGGGTTGTCCGGACTGCCGCGACGCAACGCTTATGGCGCGGCCAAGGCCGGCATTGCGATGATGACCAAGTCGATGGCTTGCGAATGGGCCGCCGATGGCATTCGCGTCAACGCGGTGGCGCCGGGCTTCGTAGCGACTGCACTGGTCAACAAGCTGGAAGCAGACGGCTTCGTCGATGCGGCACGGCTCCGGCGCCGGATTCCCATGGCCCGGCTGGCCCGGCCTGAGGAAATCGCCGAGACGATCTATTTCCTCAGTTCGCCGGCTGCCAGCTACGTGACCGGCTCTGTCCTGTCGGTCGATGGCGGATGGACCGCGTTCGGCGACGCCGGCGACGCCAGTGCGCCGGAATGAGTTTGCTCCATCCCAGTAACGTCCCGAGGGCCTGAATTGCGCACACAAGTCGTCATCATCGGAAGCGGACCCGCTGGGCTTCTGCTTGGCCAACTTCTCCACACCTACGGCATCGACAACGTCATCGTCGAGCGCAAGGATCGTCACTACATCCTGGGCCGTATCCGTGCCGGCGTGCTGGAGCAGGGCACCGTCAAGCTACTTGAGCAGGTCGGAGCGGCAGACCGCCTTCACAGGGAGGCGCTGCTCCACGACGGCATCGCGCTCGCCTTCGGCGGCGTCCGCCATCCGATCAACCTCAAGGAGGCCACCGGCGGCAAGTCGGTCGCCGTCTATGGTCAGACCGAGGTCACTCAAGACCTGATGGAGGCCCGCGCCGCCGCTGGTCTCGTGACGATCTACGACGCCGATGGCGTAGAGCCCACCGACTTTGACGGCGGGACGCCGCGGGTACGCTATGTGAAGAACGGCATTACCCATGAGATCGCGTGCGACTACATCGCAGGCTGTGACGGATTTCATGGGATCAGCCGACAAAGCATTCCGGCATCCGCCGTGCAAAAGTTCGAGCGTGTCTACCCATTCGGCTGGCTCGGCCTGCTGTCAGAGACGCCGCCGGTGTCTCATGAACTGATCTACACAAAACATGAGCGCGGCTTCTCGCTCTGTTCGATGCGATCCCAGACGCGCAGCCGCTATTATCTGCAGTGCTCTCTCGAAGAGCGCGTCGAGGACTGGTCCGATGACCGTTTCTGGGATGAATTGCGACGAAGGCTGGATCCGAAAGCATGCGATGAACTGGTGACGGGACCGTCGATCGAGAAGAGCATCGCTCCGCTACGTAGCTTCGTCGCGGAACCAATGCGGTTCGGAAGACTGTTTCTCGCCGGCGACGCCGCCCATATCGTGCCGCCGACCGGCGCAAAGGGATTGAACCTGGCCGCCAGCGACGTTCACTATCTGGCCGATGGCTTGCGTGAGTTCTACGGCGAGAAATCCGCCGCCGGCCTCAACAATTATTCACGGAGGGCGCTGACACGCGTCTGGAAGGCAGAGCGGTTCTCGTGGTGGATGACGTCGATGCTGCATCAGTTTCCTGACACCGACGAGTTTACCGCCCGCATCCAGCTTGCCGAGTTAAATTACCTCGTCGAGTCGAAGCCGGCCACCGCATCCCTGGCTGAGAATTATGTCGGGTTGGAGTTCTGACAACAAACCCAAAGATACTTGATCTCGACGTAGTATTGTTCGAGCGCGGAACATCCAATCGCTGACCTCGTCCCATGCCATCAGCCATAGGGGCGTTCGTGGCGTCACGGCAGCGACATTCGCTAAGATGGAGAACCTTAAGTTCTGGCGACGATGCAGTCGCTGATTGCCGCAAAAACTCTTGACCTATCTAGACTTTTATCGACAAGGTTACTTCGTGATCGACGCGATGTCAGGTGTGCCCAACCTGGTCGAGACGATCGAGGCGGATAGGCAAGGCCATTTGTCTTGTGCCCGACCTTCTGCGCCGATCGCCGTATTTAGTGCTGATGCAGAAGAACCTCTCTGGCATCTTCACCCAACGCGTAGTGATCAATTGCAGCGATGGCGCCCCAGAGCGCCAAGCTGCCGGTGACCAACACCGCAACGAGTATCATCCCTATATCGCGCTTCGACATGTGCTGATCCACTAAAAAGGCCGCGACACTTTTGGTGACGCGGCCAGTCGGATTACATCCGCTTCATGCCCATGCCGTCAGACATGCCGTTCCGCTTCATCATCATCTTCTTCTTTTTCATCATCATCATCTTCTTCTTCTTCGACATCTTTGCATTGGTATTCATGCTGGATTCCGAGGAAGTCATGCCTGAGCCCATTTGCTGAGCCGAGGCCGCAGTCACGCCGCCCAAGAAGGCAACACAGCAAGTCGCGAGTAGAAACTTCTTCATAGAGTAACCTCATGCGTAAGAAGCCAGCGCGTTGCTGACATATGAGGTACGAAAATTCTCGATCATTGGTTTTAGGTATGGAATGTATTTGCAACTATTTCGAAGTTCCAAAGCAGGAACTGCAATGCAGGCGCGCAAAAAAGCCGCGCTGAGCAAACAGCGCGGCTATTCCGTTAAATCATTACTTGGACATGCCGCCCTTGTTCTGCTGGCCCATGCCGTCCTTCGAGGTGCCACCCTGCTGCATGTTGTTGTTCATGCTCGAGCCGGTGTTGTTCATACCGGACGTGCCAGACATTCCGTCTTTCTTCATGGTGTCGGGACGGTCAACGGCGCTGCCTGTGCTGGTCGTGCCTGGCTGGTTAACGCCCGCGCCGGTCGAGCCGGGCTGCGGAGCGCTGGGGTTTGCGCCCGACTGAGCGAATGAAGCCGTTGCCGAGAGTGCGAGGATAGACGCTGCGACAATAATATTCTTCATGGGAAATCCTTCGGTTGTTATGTACCGAAGCAATGTCCGGTCAAAGGCGACGTTCCGTCAGGCGCCGACATATGTTTTGAAACCCTACCCAAGGTGGCGCGTAGGCTCAGCGAACCCGCAAGGAGTTCCAATGTCCGCTGCTGTTGAGAAGGTCATCGCGGCCTTTGTGAAAACCCATAAGACGATGACGCTCAAACAGGATGCCGACGTGCGGGCTGAAGTCATTGAACTGTTGAGGCAGCACAGTGAGCAGCTCGGTGTTGCAAAGATTTCCAGATCCTGAAATGCGGTGTCGAATCCTTCATGGGCGCAGATACACAAGACCGAGGGCCAGAGGCGGGGCTCCCCTGCGGCGCTTGCGGTGGTCCTGTCAGCGGTGGCTACGGCAAGCCTACGGTGTTCGTTCGGATACCTGTGACGGGTCTTACCATGCGTGCGTTGGACGAGGACGTGCTATCCTTCAGATGTTGTGATGCCCGCCACGCTCGGTTCAAAGCGGTTCGAAGCGCCTTTCTTATCGATTACGTCCGCAATCCTGCCAACGGTTATTACTCCCCGTCGCTGGATATCGACGATGGTCGCGGCAACGAATTCACCGTGCGGATCGGGTGGAGCAGGCAACTGGCTTCATCGGCAAGTGCACAATGGACCAGAGAAACGCTATCACAAATGTCCAACCGAAGGCATTCCCGATTTCGCTGGTCTCATGCGGACCGAATTCTTCCATTGTCCGCTTCTGCCGCCAGGCGCACTCCCATACAGAGCGCTGCACGCCGTAGCGCAAATGGGCGCAGTGTGCTTGCCTCGTCTTCCGTCTCAGCTTGCGTCGTGGGCAAAAAGCCAGTGATAGCGATCGCGAACTTTGGCCTCGTTCCATTGCGAGGACACATAGTGGCTCGCATCTTCGGCGTTCATCAAACGCTCGTTGTGGAAGATTTCACGGTTACGCTCGGCCGCGACAACACAACGATTGGCTCGCGTCACTCGCGCTTGCTCGAAGGCGATGAAGGCGGCACCGTGGTCATCGCGGCTTTCTGCAAGACAGCGGGCCAGTGTAATGGCGTCCTCAATTGCCATCACGGCGCCTTGCGCCATGAAAGGCAGCATCGGGTGGCAGGCGTCACCGACAAGAACCGTTCGCCCGCTGGACCAGTGTTCCATGGGCGGGCGGCTCATGAGCGCCCATCGATAGTGAATGTCGATATTGTCGATCAGCACATGGACATCCGGATGCCAGCCGTCGAAATCATCGGCGCACTCTTTGCGCGTGCCCCTGGCGGTCCAGGACTCCGCTCCCCAACTGGACCGCTCGACAACGCCGACGAAGTTGAATAGCTCGCCTCGACGTAATGGATAGGTCACAACATGGCGCCCCGGTCCGACCCAGTTCGTCCCGATGTCGAGCCTGATATGAGACGGAAGTTGGGACGACGGAATGACACCGCGCCATGCTATGCAGCCGGTGAAATGCGCCGGACCTGCCCCGAACACGGCTGCCCGCACGGCCGAATGGATGCCGTCAGCTCCAATCAGGATATCGCAATCGATGCGTTCACCGTTGGACAGCGACACCGTCACGCCATCGGTGCGATTATCGACGGCAACGATGCCGGCGCCGTAACGGATCGACCCTGGATCGAGCTGGATGACAGCATTAACAAGTGTAGTTTGAAGGTCCCCGCGGTGGACCATGAGGTATGGATAGCCGTATTCGGAAACCGAGATGGAGCCAAGATCAAACAGGGGCCATGTCTCGCCGCTATTCCACAGACGTATGGTCTTGGCGGTGGGCTCGACTGCCAGACTTCGCAACGTATCGAGTACCCCGAGCGATGCGAGCACGCGCGTTCCGTTCGGACTGATCTGCACACCGGCGCCGGTCTCGCGCAAGGCCTCCGCTTGCTCGCAGATCGTCACGCGGAAGCCTCTTTGCATCAGTGCTATGGCTGTGCAAAGTCCGGCAATACCAGCCCCGGCAATCAAAATGCGTTGAGTCATGATCGATTATCCCGGGACGGCATGTGTCGGTGCGGATTAGCGAAGGGCTCAACGCGGTCGGACGGCCGCTATTCAGAGGTGATCTCGGCATCCTTCACGACCTTGGCCCAGCGCTGGCGGTCCTTTGCGATGAGCGCAGCCAACTGTTCGGGCGGGCCGCCGCGCGCGATCAACCCCTGTTTGTCGAGCAGTGCCCGTACGCTTGGCTGGTTCAGGATCGCGTTGAATTCGGCGTTATAGCGGTCGATGGTCGCTTTCGGCGTCCCTGCGGGGGCGAGGACGCCGTACCAGAGGTCGACGTCGAAATCGGCGACGCCGGCTTCCGACAGCGTCGGCACATTGGGGGCTTGAGGGGCGCGTGACTTGCTGCCGACGGCAAGGATGCGGATCTGTCCGGCCTCTGCGAGAGGAAGCGCAGTGTGAATCGGCAAGAACATCGCCGAGACATGGCCACCGGCCAGGTCCCTCACGGCACCGGCTGAGCCCGGATAAGGAATATGCGTCAGCTTGACCTGCGCGGTGAGCTTGAAGAGCTCCATCGCGAGATGTTGTGGAGTGCCGCGACCGGGCGACGCGTAGTTGATTTCACCCGGCTTGCTCTTTGCGCGCGTCATCAATTCCTGAAGCGTCGTCACGTCGAGCGAAGGATGCACGACAAGAGCGAGCGCGCCGGTCGCGATTTCGGCTATCGGTTCGAAGCTCTTCTCCGGATCATAGGGTAGCGTACGGTAGAGGCTCGCATTCATCACGAAGGTGTTGACGGTCACCAGCAGGGACTGGCCATCCGGAGCAGTTCGTGCCGCGGCCTCGGTGCCGATATTGCCGCTTGCGCCGGCCTTGTTCTCGACGATGACCGGCTGGCTCCAGCGTTGACGCAATTCTTCGCTGAGAAGGCGCGCCAGAAGGTCGGGTCCGGTGCCTGGCGAAAAGGGGACGTTGAGCCGTATGGGTTGCTGGGATGATCCCTGAGCAAAGCCTGTCTTGGCAGACAGAGATGCCAGGGCAGGAGCCACGGTCATAAAGCCGAGAACCGTGCGACGTGAATGTTTCGCGGGCATGCGTTTCCTCATGGTCGCGACCAACCGATTGTCTTCGGATAGCCGAATTATTTCGAAATCTCTTATTGTGAGATTTTAGAGATTATGATCCGATCCAACCGGCCAGTTCAAGGTTGATTTTGGTCAGGTTCAAAAAGTATCTGCCTGAGGACCGCAGCGGCGGCGCCGAATTGGAACCACGACCAACATGCGTTTTGCGGCATGAAGCCAAGCAACAGTCTGGAGCGGGTGCTGGGCGTTCTCGATGTTTTTTCCGAGGACCGGCTGGAGTGGACGCCTGAAGACCTGATGGTGCGTCTCGGCCACAGCCGTCCTACGCTGTATCGCTACCTGAAGATCCTGAAAGATGCCGGCCTGCTGATGTCGGCGCGCGATGGCAGCGTCACGCTCGGTCCGAGAGTCGTCGAGATGGATTATCTTGCCCGGCGATCGGACGCATTGGTGCTGTCAGGTCAGTCGCATCTGAAAGCTCTGACGGCGCGCCATCCCTGCAACGCGATGATCCTGCGCTGGTACGGAAACAAGATCCTGTGTGTTGTGTCCGAAACATCCGCCAGGAACCTCGTCAGTTCCTATCCGCGAGGTCGTCCGATGCCGCTCGGTAGGGGAGCGATCGCGCGCTCCATCATGGCTTTTCTGCCGCGGTCGCGCCTGACGCCGCTGATCGAACAGAATCTCGACGATCTGCGATCCGTCGGGCTAGGGATGGACGTCGAGGAAGTTCGCCAGAGCATGAAGCGGGTACGTCGGGCAGGACATGCCGTCGCATTTGGCGAGGTCACCGCAGGTGCCGTCGGCATCGCTGCGCCGGTTCTCGACGACCGCGGTACGCCTATCGCGAGCGTCTGCGTAACGATTGCCGGAACACTGGTGGACGGGGCCGGGATCGATCGCATCGCTGCGGAGGTCAAGTCGGTGGCCTCCGCGATATCCATGGCGCAGGGAAGGGCTGATAAAACCTAGAAATCTCATATTGTAAGATTGCATATTGACTTTGTTGGGGGGCTGCCGTTCCTTGAGCACCAACGAAATGAAGAAGCAGGCAGGCGAGGAATGACGGTCGAGACTTTATCGTCTCCGCAGGTGACCATTGTGGGGGGTGGGCCTGTCGGGCTCGGCCTGGCGATCAATCTCGGGCA
>SDZE01000545.1 GCA_004173095.1 Bradyrhizobiaceae bacterium | reverse complement strand
CTGAACGATTTCAAATCGATCGAAGGCGACACCCGTATGGGCGTCAATTCGTTGCCGGTGCTGCTCGGCGCGCCGATGGCCGCGCGTTTCGCCTGCTGGGTGATGGCTGTGCCGCAGCTTGTGGTGGTCGCGATGCTGATCTCATGGGAGCGACCGATCTACGCCCTGGCCGTGGGCGTGCTGCTGGTGGCGCAGCTGTTCCTAATGGCGCATCTGTTGAAGGCGCCGCGCGAACGTGCGCCCTGGTACAACGGAACGGGCATCAGCTGCTATGTGCTGGGCATGCTGATCAGCGCCTTCGCGCTGGCGGGCTTGCGCGCGGTTGGATCATGATCATGCAAACTTTGTCGTGGTTCAGCATTGTGCGTCTCGGCCTGGTGCAGACCGGGCTCGGTGCCATCGTCGTGCTGACCACCTCGACGCTCAATCGCGTGATGGTGGTCGAGTTGGCGATGCCGGCGATGCTGCCGGGGGCACTGGTTGCGATCCACTACGCATTGCAGGCGTTTCGCCCGGCATGGGGCCATGGCTCCGATCAGGGCGGGCGCCGCACGCCCTGGATCGTTGGCGGCATGGCGGTGCTCGCGCTGGGCGGCTTTCTAGCGGCGGTGGCAACGGCCATCATGGCCAGCCACGTCGCGGGTGGTGTTGCGCTGGCCGTCATCGCTTTCGCTATGATTGGCGCTGGCGTCGGGGCTGCTGGCACCTCGCTGTTGGTATTGTTGGCCAAGCGTACCGACGACCGGCGCCGCGCTGCGGCTGCGACGATCGTCTGGGTGATGATGATCGCGGGCTTCATCGTTACCACAGCGACGGCCGGCCATCTGCTCGATCCGTTTTCGCCGGCTCGGCTGGTGATGGTATCGGGCACGGTGTCCGTGATCGCCATGATGCTCACGCTGATCGGCGTCTGGGGCGTCGAGCCCGCGATGCCCGCATCTGTGATCGCTGCGCCGGCGCAGGCGCCATCTGCGTCATTCAGCGAAGCGCTTCGGGATGTCTGGCGCGAACCGCAGGCGCGGCGCTTTGCGCTGTTCGTATTCGTGTCGATGCTGGCTTACAGCGCGCAGGATCTGATCCTCGAGCCGTTTGCCGGCGTGGTGTTCGGTTTCTCGCCGGGCGAGACGACGAAGCTTTCCAGCATGCAGCATGTCGGCACCCTGATCGGGATGGCGATGGTGCCGTTGATCGGCGCGCTGTTTCCGGCGTCGCGCGGCAATTTGAAGACCTGGACCATCATCGGCTGCTTGGCCTCGGCATTGGCGCTGCTGGCCCTCGCAGCGGCATCCATGGTGGGATCGAACTGGCCGTTGCGCGAGACCGTGTTCGCCCTTGGCGTCGCCAACGGCGCCTATGCAGTCGCAGCGATCGGCTCGATGATGGCGCTTGTGAGCGCAGGCAGTGGCCAGCGCGAAGGTGTTCGCATGGGACTATGGGGAGCGGCGCAGGCCTTTGCCTTCGGGCTCGGCGGCTTCCTCGGCACGCTGGCCAGCGATGCGGCTCATGCCGTATTCGCACTACCGGCGCAAGCCTATGCCGTGGTGTTCGCGGCCGAGGCGGGATTGTTCATGGTCGCCGCCGTGATGGCGGTGTGGGTGCATCGTGCCGGCGCGCGTCGGCGCGCCGATGCAGCGGTTCTCGATCTCGCGCATGGCGCGATGGCAGGAGGCGTCGGATGACGACAAGCTCTGAACTGTTCGACGTGGTGGTCGTCGGCGGCGGCCCGTCGGGCGCCACCGCGGCCAATGATCTGGCGTCATCCGGTCGCAACGTGCTGCTGCTCGACCGCGCCGGACGCATCAAACCATGCGGTGGTGCGATCCCGCCTCGGCTCATCCGCGATTTTGACATCCCCGATCATCTCCTCGTCGCGCGCGTCAACTGCGCGCGCATGGTGTCGCCGTCGGATGTCCAGGTCGACATGCCCATCGACGGCGGATTTGTCGGCATGGTCGATCGTGAGGAGTTCGACGAATGGCTGCGCCAACGCGCCGAGGCCGCCGGTGCACAGCGTCGCACCGGCCTGTTCAAACGCTTCGATCGTGACGAACACGGCATCACCCGGGTCTATTACGACCAACGTACCGGGGAGGGCGGCGTGACCGAGCGGATGGTGCGCACGCGCGCTTTGATCGGCGCGGACGGCGCGCTGTCGGCGGTGGCCAAGCAATGCCTGCCGGGTGCGGACCGGCTGCCTTATGTGTTCGCCTATCACGAGATCGTGCGCGCGCCCAAGCCGGATGCCGGCTTCGATGCCAAACGATGCGACGTCTATTATCGCGGCACCGTGTCCCCTGATTTCTACGGTTGGGTGTTTCCTCATGGCGACACGGTCAGCGTCGGTACCGGATCGGCGCGCAAGGGCTTTTCGCTGCGGGAGTCCGTCGGCGACCTGCGCGGCGCGGCGGGGCTCGGCGACGTCGAAACCATCCGCCGCGAAGGTGCGCCGATCCCTTTACATCCTCTGCCACGCTGGGATGACGGCCAAAGCGTTTTGCTGGCCGGCGATGCCGCCGGCGTGGTGGCGCCAGCCTCGGGCGAGGGGATCTATTACGCGATGATCGGCGGGCGGCTGGCCTCCGAAGCCATCGATCTGTTTCTCGAGACCGGGCAAGCCAGCGCGTTGCGCACCGCGCGCAAGCGCTTCATGCGCATGCATGGAATGGTTTTCAGAATTCTCGGCATCATGCAGTGGTACTGGTATTCCAGCGATTCCCGTCGCGAGCGGTTCGTGAGCATCTGCCGCGATCGGGATGTGCAGAAGCTGACCTGGGACGCCTACATGAACAAGAAGCTCGTGCGTGCGAAACCGCTCGCGCATATCAGAATCTTTTTCAAGAATGTCGCGCATATGGTCGGATTGGCTCCAGCCTGATGGTCGAACGCCGCAGTATCTGGAAGCCCATCGGTGTTGCGGCGGCGGTTGCGTTGGCGATCGGCATTCTCGGTGGCACGCTCACGGATGTGGGGCCGTGGTATCAAAACTTGCGCAAACCGTCCTGGCAGCCGCCCGACTGGTTGTTCGGTCCAGCCTGGACAGTGATCTTTGCATTCGCGGTAGCTTCGGCCGTCTCGGCCTGGCGCAACGCCAACGACAAGCGCGAGCGCGAACTGATTATCGGGCTGTTCGCCATGAACGGCTTCTTTAATGTGCTTTGGAGTACTCTGTTTTTCGCGCTCAAGCGGCCCGATTGGGCTCTCATCGAGGTCTGCGTGCTATGGCTGACGATATTGCTGCCGATCGGGCTATTGTGGCGGATATCGCGAACCGCGAGTCTATGCCTGCTGCCATATCTGTTGTGGGTGACTTTTGCGGCCTATCTGAACTGGACCGTCGTCCGTTTGAACGCACCTTTTGCATGAACGGAAACGTCGATCTCCGCAGCGGTCGTCGCTAGTGGGGGAGCTGTTCGCAAACGGCAAATTGATTGATGCGATCCTGCTGCTCGTCCTGCTGGAGCTCATCGGACTGGCCGTCTATTGGCGCGTCACCAAGCGCGGCGTTTCACTTAAATCTCTATTGCCAAACCTTCTTGCTGGCGGCTTCCTGTTGCTCGCCCTCAGGCTATCGCTAGCCGGAGCCGGTTGGATGGCTTGCTGCGCCAGCCTTGCGGCCGCAGGGATGGCGCATCTGTTCGACCTTGCTGGCCGCTGGCGACGTTGAGAAGGTTAGTCCGAAGCCACCAGCGATGGCCGGGTAATGCCGCTATCACGGCGATCCCGACCATCGATCAGCTTTGTGTCGCACCCGCTCACTTCTTCTCCGAGAACTTATTGATGTAAGCGATGACGTCCTTGCGTTTTTGTTCGTCGTCGAGCTTGAAGGTCATCTTGGTCGAGCCGGTCGCGAGGTCGGCTTTGCCCTTGTCGGTCAGAAACTTCTTCAGGAAGGCGTTGGGGTCGGGCAGATAGGCCATGACGAGTTCGTCAGTCCAGACTAGCCCGTTTTCACCAGCTGCTTTGTTCAGCGCAGAATAAGCGAAACCCGGCGCTGTGCCGGATTGACGTCCGATCACTCCCGTCAACGCAGGTCCCACGAGGTTTTTCGCGTCCGGTCCGATACGGTGGCAGGTCATACACTGCTTAAACACTTGCTCGCCCTTGGCGGCGTCCTGCGCGAATCCTGGATTGCTGGTCAGCACCATGGCGGCGGCAACCGAGGCTAACACTATAAGGCGTTGATTCACTTGGTATTCTCCCTGACTTCCTCTGACGCGT
>SDZE01000643.1 GCA_004173095.1 Bradyrhizobiaceae bacterium | reverse complement strand
CGCAATTCGAGCTTCACCTATCGAGGGCGCGCGGTCGATGCCCGGCAGATCGGTCGCGAGCTCGGCGTCCGCTATCTGCTCGAAGGAAGCGTCCGCCGGACCGCTAACCGCGTGCGGATCACCGGTCAGCTGGTCGATACCGAGACCGGGATGCAGCTATGGGGCGAGCGGTTCGAGAGCGTGATCGATGACATCTTCGATCTACAGGACCGCATCACGGCCAGCGTGGTCGGCGCCATCGCGCCGCAGCTCGAACTGGCCGAGATCGACCGGGCCAAACGCAAGCCCACCGAAAACCTCGACGCCTATGATTACTATCTGCGCGGCGTCGAGCGACTGCATACCGCAACGCGGGCCGGTCTGGATGCGGCGTTGCCGCTGTTCTACAAGGCCATCGCCCTCGATCCCGGCTTTGCCTCGGCCTATGGAATGGCGGCGTGGTGTTTCTACTGGCGCAAGATGAACCGCTGGCTCAGCGATCGTGTCACCGACGGGCAAGAGGCGGCGCGACTTGCCGAACTCGCCGTCACGCTCGGCAAGACCGACGCGGTGGCCCTGACGCGCGGCGGCCATACCTGGCCGCATTTCGGCGGTGACATCGACGTCGGTGTCGCCTGTGTCGACCGGGCGCTCGTGCTGAACCCCAATCTATCGACGATCTGGTATCTCGGCGGCTATCAGCGCGTCACTCTCGGCAAGCACGACGACGCTATTGCTTATTTCAGCCGGGCCATGCGGCTGAGCCCGCTCGATCCCGAGATGTTCCAGATGCACACAGGTATCGCGATGTCGCATCTCTATTGTCGCCGCTTCGACGATGCCATCGCGTCCCTGAAGGAAGCGGCCCGTGAACTGCCGAACATTTTGCGCGTCGCGGCATTCCAGGCCGCGGCGCATGCGCTGGCAGGCAACATGACGGAGGCGCGCGAGGCCATGAGCCATGTGCGGCGGCTCGATCCCACGCTGCGGCTGGGCAATCTCGACGACTGGTTGCTGGTGCGTCGGCCGCAGGATTTCGCGCTTGCCTCCGATGGGCTGCGGCTGGCCGGGCTGCCAGGGTGACGGGCATGCCCCGTGATCCGCGCGCCAGATTACGAAGACATAATCTTGCGGTGCTGTCGGCGACGGGTTCCGCCTGCTAGAAGGGCTGGTCCTCTTATTTGCCCGCGCGGGCACGACATGTTCAGAGAGCTCCGTGACGGCTATCGCCAAACTCTTCCGCACCACTGCATTTCGGCTGACGCTGGCTTATCTGGTGATCTTTGCGCTGTTTGCGGCGGCGTTGCTGGGCTACTTCGCCTGGAACACCAATCGTCTCATCAACGACCAGATCACCACCACAGTGGACGGCGAGATGAGCGAGTTGCAGGAATTGTTCGCGCGGCGCGGGCTGCGCGGCATCGTGTTCGCCATCGAGAACCGGGCGCTGCGGCCGGGTGCCAATCTTTACCTGATCGCAACGCCGGCGGGCCAATCGGTGGCCGGCAACGTGTCGTCGCTGTCACCGGGCGTCATGGCATCGACCGGCTGGTCGGAGACGCCGTATCGCCGGCTCGACGATCCAGATTCCCCCAATCACCGCGCCCTCGTCAAGGTCGAGCAATTATCCAGCGGCTTCCGGCTGTTGATCGGCCACGATCTCGAAGAGCGCCGACGGATGTTCGACATCGTCGCCGATGCGGCGAAATGGTCGGCGCTGATCGTCATCGTCGTCGGTCTCGGCGGCGGCATCTTTGTGTCGCGTCGCGTGTTGCGCAAGGTCGATGCCATGACCGGCACGACGCAACGCATCATGGCGGGCGATTTGTCGGGGCGTCTGCCGGTCGGGCCCAGCGGTGACGAACTCGATCGTCTCGCCGAGAATCTCAATGCGATGCTCGAGCGCATCGAGGCGCTGATGAGCGGACTGAAGCAAGTCTCCGACAACATCGCCCACGATCTCAAGACGCCGCTGACCCGGCTGCGCAACCGCGCCGAGGAGGCGCTTGCGCGCGGCCGCAACGAGTCCGATTACCGGGCGGCGCTGGAACGCACGATCGAGGAATCGGACGGTCTGATCCGGACCTTTAACGCGCTCCTGATGATTGCCCGCGCCGAATCCGGCCAGGCGCGTGGCAATATGGATGTGTTCGACGCCGCCGAGGTGGCCGCGGGAATCCACGAACTGTATGAGCCGCTCGCGGAAGACGCCGATCTCGTTCTCAGGGTCGAGACGTCGGTTGCGCCGGTCTATGGCAATCGCGAATTGGTCAGCCAGGCATTGGCCAATCTGGTGGAGAACGCCATCAAATATGGCAAGCCGGAAACTGGCGAAGCGATGCCCGCAGCCGAGATTCTGATCGAGGCACGCCGCGAGGGCGATCGCGTGCTGCTCAGCGTGGCCGATCGCGGGGAGGGCATTGCCGAGGCCGATCGCAAGCATGCCGTGCAGCGCTTCGTCCGCCTCGAAGCCAGCCGGACGCTGCCTGGCTCGGGACTGGGCCTCAGCCTCGCATCGGCGGTGGCGACGCTGCATGGCGGCGAGTTGCAATTGAGCGACAACACGCCCGGCTTGCGTGCGACGCTGGTGCTGCCAGCCGCAACCGGCGAGTCCCTTGCAGGGCAAAGCGCGAATGTGCAACAGAAGTCCGCATGATGTCTGCGATAGAAGGCGAGCGCCCGCCGATGCTGGCCGCGCAATTCGTCAGCGGCCCGGAACTGTTCGATCCCGCTGAAGCCGAACGCCGTTTCGATGGTTGGCTCACCGAACTCGCGCCCGAGCAGGCGAGCGCATTGCGGGCCATCGTCGATCAGTATCCCCATGCCCGTGCGATCCTGTTCGCCATCGCGGAAGCCTCTCCGTATCTGTTCGATCTGCTGCGTGCCGATGCCCGGCGCGCCTTGCGCGTGCTGCAGGGCGATCCCGACGCCGCATTGCGCGATCTGATCGCGCGCGGGGGCGAGCACGTTGCCGCGGCCACCAGCGAAGCCGATGTGATGATCGCGCTCCGACGCGTGAAAGCGGAAGCGGCGCTGATGATCGCCTTGTGCGACATCGGTGGGGTCTGGCCGGTGATGCGCGTCACCCGCGCGTTGACCGATCTCGCCACCACGTCGGTGCAGGCAGCGATCCGCTTTCTGCTGACGCAGGAGACCCGCCGCGGCCGCATGCTGCCGCCCGACCCGGACCGGCCGGAAGACGGCAGCGGACTGATCGTGTTCGCCATGGGCAAGATGGGCGCGGGCGAGCTGAACTATTCCAGCGACATCGATCTGATCGTGTTCTTCGATCTCGAAGCCCATGCACTGCCCGAGGATATCGAGCCGAACACGTTCTTCGTGCGCATCGCGCAGGGGCTGTCGCGCCTGCTGCAGCAGCGCACCGGCGACGGCTATGTGTTTCGCGTCGATCTGCGGCTTCGCCCGGATCCCGCATCGACGCCGGTAGCCGTCTCGACCGCGTCAGCGCTGCATTACTACGAACGCGAAGGGCGGACCTGGGAACGCGCTGCGATGATCAAGGCGCTGCCGTGCGCCGGCGACGCCAAGGCGGGCGAGCGCATGCTGGCCGACATCGCTCCCTTCGTCTGGCGCAAGCATCTCGATTTTGCGGCATTGGCCGACGTGCACGGCATGAAGCGGCAGATGCAGACCTATCGCGGCCAGAGCGAGATTTCGGTCGAGGGCCACAACGTCAAGGTCGGCCGCGGCGGCATTCGCGAGATCGAGTTTTTCGCGCAGACGCAGCAGTTGATTGCCGGCGGCCGCCATCCGGAATTGCGCGTGCGGTCGACCCATGACGCACTCGACGTTCTCGCCGCCAGCAACTGGATCACCGCCGACGTCCGCGACGAATTGATCCGCGCCTATGAATTCCTGCGCCGCGTCGAACATCGCCTGCAGATGATCGCCGACGAGCAGACCCATTCGCTGCCGGACGAGGTGGAAGCCGTCGAACGTTTCGCACGCTTCTTCGGCTATGCCAGCCGCGAGAGCTTCGTGCGCGATCTGCTGATGCATCTCGACTGCGTGCAGGGGCATTACGGACGCCTGTTCGAGGGCGATGCGACGGATGACGTGCATCTGCCCGCCGTCGATTACAAAGCCGGCGCGGCGGATCAGCGGCTGCTCGAACATCTCGGCAAGCTCGGCTTCCGCAAGCCGGCGATGGTGGCGCAGACCGTGCAGCACTGGATGCTGGACGACGACTACCGCGCGCTGCGGGTCGAAAGCACGCGGCAAGC
>SDZE01000010.1 GCA_004173095.1 Bradyrhizobiaceae bacterium | reverse complement strand
GTCGAGATCGAGCTCGTCGGCAAGGACAAGGAAGGCTTCGACAAGTCGGTCGCGTCCGTGGTCGGCCTGATGGACGCCTGCAAGAAGATCGCGCCCGACCTGCTCGGCTAACCAACGACTGACCTGAACCGGCACCCCTGGGGTGCCGGTTTTGCATTTGACGTGATTGGCAATCATTGCGACGAACCCACCCAGCCAGTTGCGTCCGTCACGCGGAATGACGCCACTCTTGAAACATCGCATACTTGGTATACGGTATGCCAATTCAGAGAAAACGGCGTGAATTTCAATTTCACCATCAGGGGTTCGGGAGCATCCTATGAATATCCATGAATATCAGGCGAAAGCCGTCCTCAAGGAGTTCGGCGTGCCCGTCTCCAAGGGCGTGCCGGTCCTCAAGGCTGAAGAAGCCGAGGCCGCAGCGAAGACGCTCGGCGGCCCGCTCTGGGTCGTGAAGAGCCAGATCCATGCCGGCGGTCGCGGCAAGGGCAAGTTCAAGGAAGCCTCGGCCGGCGACAAAGGCGGCGTCCGCCTCGCCAAGTCGGTGGACGAGGTCAAGGAATTCGCCAAGCAGATGCTCGGCGCGACCCTCGTCACCGTGCAGACCGGCGATGCCGGCAAGCAGGTCAACCGCCTCTATATCGAAGACGGTTCGGACATCGAGAAGGAGTTCTATCTCTCGCTTCTCGTCGACCGCGAAACCTCGCGCGTGGCCTTCGTGGTCTCCACCGAAGGCGGCATGAACATCGAGGACGTCGCCCACGACACCCCTGAGAAGATCATCACCTTCTCGGTCGATCCCGCCACCGGCGTGATGGGCCATCACGGCCGCACCGTCGCCCAGGCGCTGGGCCTCAAGGGCAATCTTGCCAAGCAGGCCGAGAAGCTGACCACGCAGCTCTATACCGCGTTCATCGCCAAAGACATGGACATGCTGGAGATCAATCCGCTGATCGTGTCGAAGCAGGGCGAGCTGAAATGCCTCGACGCCAAGATGTCGTTCGACAGCAACGCGCTGTATCGCCATCCGGACATGGTGGCGCTGCGCGACACCACGGAAGAAGACGCCAAGGAAATCGAGGCGTCGAAATATGACCTCGCTTACATCGCGCTCGACGGCACCATCGGCTGCATGGTCAACGGCGCCGGCCTCGCCATGGCCACGCTCGACATCATCAAGCTGTATGGCGAAAGCCCGGCGAACTTCCTCGACGTCGGTGGCGGCGCTTCGGAAGAGAAGGTGACTGCGGCGTTCAAGATCATCACCGCCGATCCGAACGTGAAGGGCATCCTGGTCAACATCTTCGGCGGCATCATGAAGTGCGACGTCATCGCGGCCGGCGTGGTCGGCGCGGTGAAGGCTGTCGGCCTGAAAGTGCCACTGGTGGTCCGCCTCGAAGGCACCAATGTCGAGGAAGGCAAGAAGATCATCCGCGAGAGCGGCCTCAACGTGCTGCCCGCCGACGATCTCGACGACGCTGCGCAGAAGATCGTCAACGCGGTGAAGGGAAAGTAAGATCATGTCAGTCTTGATCGACAAGAACACCAAGGTCATCACCCAGGGCTTCACCGGCAAGAACGGCACCTTCCATTCCGAACAGGCGATCGCCTACGGAACGAAGATCGTCGGCGGCACCTCGCCGGGCAAAGGCGGCTCGACCCATATCGGCCTGCCCGTGTTCGACACCGTGGCCGAAGCGCGCGACAAAACGGGGGCCGATGCGTCGGTGATCTATGTGCCGCCGCCGGGCGCCGCCGACGCCATCTGTGAAGCCATCGATGCGGAAATCCCGCTGATCGTGTGCATCACCGAGGGCATTCCGGTGCTCGACATGGTGCGCGTGAAGCGCTCGCTGTCCGGCTCCAAGTCGCGCCTGATCGGGCCGAACTGCCCGGGCGTCGTCACCGCCGGCGAATCCAAAATCGGCATCATGCCGGCCAACATCTTCAAGCCGGGCTCGGTCGGCATCCTGTCGCGCTCGGGCACGCTGACCTATGAAGCCGTGTTCCAGACCACGCAGGCCGGCCTCGGCCAGTCCTCGGCGGTCGGCATCGGCGGCGATCCGGTCAAGGGCACCGAGTTCATCGACATCCTCGAAATGTTCCTGGCCGACGACAAGACCACGTCGATCATCATGATCGGCGAAATCGGCGGCTCGGCGGAAGAGGACGCGGCGCAGTTCATCAAGGACGAAGCCAAGCGCGGCCGCAAGAAGCCGATGGTCGGCTTCATCGGCGGCGTCACTGCCCCTCCCGGCCGCCGCATGGGCCACGCCGGCGCCATCGTCTCCGGCGGCAAGGGCGACGCCCAGAGCAAGATCGCAGCGATGGAAGCCGCGGGCATCCGCGTGTCGCCGTCACCGGCGCGACTGGGGACGACGCTGGTGGAAGTGCTGAAGGGCTAAGTGTAGCTCGAACTTAGCGCTTAACTAACAAAGGCCCGCTCGAGAGAGTGGGCCTTTTCTGTACTTGGCCGTGTTTATTCTGTAGAGCAAAAGCTGTTTCGGCTAAGAGTTGTATTGCAAGACATATGTATCTTGTGGTCTGGTTCGTCCAGTTGCCAGCATGACAGGACGAGGAACATCTGGTTGTAGCGGAATAGACATCGGATCGAAGTGCTGCATGGATCACCGCCTTACGTTCCTGGAAGCCGCCTATCAGATATTAAAAGCATCGGGTCGTCCTATGACGGCAACCGAAATTCTCCACGCTGCGCGCACTAAAGGTATTCTATCCTCAGAGGGCAAGACGCCCTTAAAGTCACTTAACGCGCGTCTTGCCGTCGATATACTTCGCTTTAAAGCAAAGAGCCGATTTATGCGATCGGATGGAAGCCGATATGCTCTCAGGGCTTGGTCTGATACTATACAAGAGAAGGTAGTGCCCCGAAGGACCCTCGCCCTTGTTGACGAGGATGTCTTAGCATTCGATGCTTTGACACTCAGGCGCTTCATCCCACAGGACGGATTCAAAAGAGACGACGAAACTCATCAAGAATTGCTCGCGTCATGTTTTCCCGTCAAACGGTCCGAAGCAGAGGAGCGATATGACATCATCCAATTGATCTCCGTCTATATTGTAAGGCACTTCCAGACTTTTTTGACTTATAAACGCACAAAGCGACTGCCCGAAGGTCGGCTACACGATACGTATTCATGTTTTTTTGGCGGGCATTTAACGGCAACTGATCTAATGCCGCTCTTCAGATTTAGTGATGCTGAGCAAGCACTGTACTTGCTCGATAGAGAGCTATCTGAGGAGCTTCGCCTTGAGGACAAGCCGGAAGCGATGAACTTTCGAGGCCTTCTATACGATCCACGCACCGACGTAAGTAGGCAGCATATCGGCATAGTATTCTGTGTAGACGTAAGAGACCAAAACTTCACAATCGGGGAAAAGGGATTTCTTACTGACGCTAAGTTTGAATCAATTGAACAAATGCGCTCGCGTTTATCTTCTTTCGAAAACTGGTCTGAGTACCTAATCAGAAACGAGCTAACGGGATGGAATTAGCTAGCTTTGAAGGCCTTACTTTCGGCAGTATTGTAGCTGGCGTCGTCTCCACCTTGTTGATTGTTGCGGCTACTAAAATACTTAACTTCGCTGCGCGCTTTCGCTTATTCGGTCGGATTTACTTTCTAGTTCTCAATCGGTTTCTCCCGGACATCGGCTGAGTTTGAGCGACAATCCTTTCACTTACTGGGATCGATATCGCATAATAAAGAGTGTGATTGAGAAATCAGAGTTAGCAAGCCGCCAAATCGACATCGTTCCATTTCCTATACATGCGCCGACAACGATAAAAACCTTTGTTGATCCAGAAACTATAATTTTCACTACTATCTATGACGGGTGGAATGTACAAAAAATCCGAAGGCTGAAGGAGAACGGATTTAAGGTGTGTGTCCTCTGGAGGCGAAAGGTGAAAGAGATCGAAGGTAAACGTGTTCGACTGGCGATGCGTAACGATCTTGCATCTTTCGAGGCGATGGTACCTAGCGGGGTGGCGCCGCTCGTTGCAGAGATCATGGCGCGCCGATAGCCTTTTTTACTCATCTAGTTTCCGAAAGCGCTAACGCCCTTCCTGTAAGGACAACGCGCAGTCGAAAGGTCGCCGCCATAGAAGCCGCGGCATCCGCATCTCGCCATCGCTGGCGCGCCTCGGCACCACGCTGGTGGATATGCTCGCGGGCAAGTGAGCCGCCAAGTACTGGACCGGAATGCCAAAGGCCCATTTGAAAGAACGGGCCTTTGTTTTTTATGTTCCGTCATTTGTTGAACGGACTAGGCTA
>SDZE01000464.1 GCA_004173095.1 Bradyrhizobiaceae bacterium | reverse complement strand
TTGCCGTCGCGCACGATGGTACGGCCATTGACGACGACGTCGCGCACGCAGCTGCTATTGCCGCGTGCGAACAGCATATCGACGGGATCCACCGGCATGATCGCATCGCGATCCAGATGGCCGATGTCGAGCAGGGCGAAATCCGCGGCTTCGCCGGACGCGAGCGTGCCCGTACCCGGCGCCCCGATCGATTTGCGGCCGTTGCGGACGGCGAGTGACAGAAACTCGCCGCGGCTCCAGACGCGGTCGAAGCCAAGGCCGCCATGGGCCATCTGCACAAGCCGCATCTCGCGGATGGCGTCGTCGTCTTCGTCCAGCGCGACACCATCGATGCCGACGGCGATCGGGCAACCACGGCGATGCGCGTCGGCGATCGGTGCGAAGCCGGAATGTAGATGCAGATTCGAGCTGAAATTCGTCACAATGGTCGCACCGGCTTCGGCGATCATGTCGAGTTCGTCGGGTCGTGCGTGAATGCCATGCGCGATCGTCAGGCGATCCGTCAGCAGGCCGATCTCTTTGAGGAAACGCACCACCCCGCCCGGGAACGCGCGGTCGGCCCATTGCCGCTGATAGATGGTCTCCAACAGGTGCATATGCACGCGCCGGCCGGTGGCGGCGGAGCGATCGGCGATAGCTTCGAGCAGAGCGGGTGAGCACCATTGCACGCCGGCCGGTCCGTATTGCACATCGACCAATGGGCCGGCGATGGCCGCATGGATGGCCTCGACACGGTCGAGATAGTCGGACGGCGTCGGCGTCGGGCGAACGAACATGTCGGTGATCGTGCTGCGATGCTCTTCCGGGAGAGCGGCCAGCACATCGGCGCTGTCGCCATAGACCAGCGGATTCTGATCGCGCACGGCCAGGGCAAAGGCGAGGCGGATGCCGACATCGCTGGCGGCTTTCGCAATCGCGATGGCCTCGTCGACGATCGGCAGTTTGCCGCTCGGGCGCGTGTAATGGATCATTGCCCCACCGCAGCCCGCGCGTGCCGAACGGGCGAGCGATACCGCCGCGGCGAGATAGGCATCCGGCGGTGTGCCGAATGCCGAGCGCAGGATCCAGGACTCCAGCGGCATCCCCGATGCGCCGAAAGATGTCATCGAGGGCCGCGCATGGTCGTGGGCATTGATCAGCGCGGGGATGACGAGGTGGTTCGTCCGCGGCGAGGTCATCGTTCCGGTGCCGGTCGAGACGTCCGTGATCAGGCCATCCGCATAAGCGATGCTGGCCTGAGGCAGGAGGCCTCGTTCGGTCCCGGTAAAGACATGCGCCGCGGACAAATGCTCCGTCATGTCAGCGGTCAGTTCGCCGTATAGACCAGATTGCGCTCGCTGCGCGGCGGCAGGAAGTCGCGCGAGAAGATCTCCTTCGGCGTCGGGGTGCGCTTCAGCTCGTAGCCTTCGACCACGATGCCGATGGCGCGCGCCATGCGATCATCCTTGATATCGCCCACGCCGATCTCCTTCATCTCCGGCGAAACCATCAGCTTATCGAATGCGAACTGCATGCGGCGCTTCTCGACGGGCACATCGACCAGGTTATCGAAGGCGACCACCGACTTCATCGCTTCGTTCTGATCCTTCGCCGTGGCGATGTTCGCCTTGTTGATGGCGCGCACCAGACCGGCGACCGCCTTCGGATTTTCTTTCAGCAGTTTCTGCGAAACCATGACGCCGTTCGAATAGAGATCGAGGCCGAATTCGCCGAACGAGAACCACTTGAAGTCCTTGTCGGGATCCTGGCGGTTGAGCACCAGGTTAAAGTAGCTGGTGATGTTGAACACGAGCGCCGCATCGATGTCGCCCTTGATCAGCATCGGCTCCTGCAGGTTCGGCGCCATGTTCGAGACCTTGATCTTGTCGGCGGCGAGCCCGTTCTTCTGAATGAAGACAGGCAGGAGGCGCGTCGTCGGCGTGCCCTGCGCGCCGCCCAGCGTGCGGCCTTCGAAGTCCTTGATGGTCTTGATGCCGCTGGAATTCTTGGTGACGATGGAGAAGGGCGGCTGGTTCCACATCATGTAGACCATGACAGGCGCATCCTGCGGGCGCGTGGATGCGTTCTGGATGATGGCATTGACGTCGCCGAAGCCCGCGTCCCAGGCGCCGGACATGATGCGTGTGACGGTCGCGCCCGAGCCTTCGCCCTGATCGATGACGACGTTGAGGCCTTCCTCTTTGAAGTAGCCCTTGTCCTTCGCATAGAAGAACGCGGCATCGCTACCTTGGGTCTTCCATCCCAGCGTGAACTTGATGGTCGTCTCCTGCGCGGACGCGGCGCTCGCGAGCAGGACGCTCGAAAAGGCGAGGGCAGTCAATCTCTTCAACATGACGGTCTCCTGGTTGATGGATGATTAGGTTGCGACGAGGTCGTTCTTGCGTGTGGCCCAGCCGGTCACGCGCGCTTCGATCAGCGAAAAAATGACGTAGAGGGCGACGCCGAGGAACGCGAGAATGAACAGGCAGGCGAAGACGAGCGGAACGTTGAAGTTCGACGACGCGCTCATCATCACATTGCCGATGCCGCGATTGGATGCGACGGTCTCCGCCAGCACGGCGCCGACAAAGGCGTAGCTCACGGCGACTTTCAACGAGGCGAAGAAAAACGGCATGGTGCGCGGCAGGCCGACATTCCAGAGAATGTCGAGCTTGCTGGCGCCGAGCGCGTTCAGCACATCCTCCAGTTCCGGCTCGGTGGTGGCGAGGCCGGTGGCGATATTCACCACGATGGGGAAGAAGCAGATCGATAGCGCGGTCAGGATGGCAGGTACTGAGCCCGAACCGAACCACAGCACGAAGATCGGCACCACGGCGACTTTCGGAATCGACGAGAAGCCGACCAGCAGCGGATAGGCGGTGTCATAGGCGATCTTCGACACGCCGATGATGGCGCCCAGCACCACACCAAGACCGACGCCGAGCACGAAGCCGGTCATGGTGGTCGCCAGCGTCTGCACGATATGCGGCCACAGAATCGGAAACCGCGCGATCAGTGTGGCGAAGATGTCTGTCGGGCGCGGCAGGATCAGATCCGACATGCCGGAGACCACGCAGAACAGCTGCCATCCGCCGAAGAAGGCGACGATCAGTCCGAACGACCAGAGCTTTTGACGGAGACCGAGATTCACTTATGCCTCCACTGTGGCGGTCGCATTGCTGCGCGCATTGACGATGAGATCGCGCAAACGCTGGTTCAGCGCGACGAAATCCGGCTCGAACGTCATCGGGATGGTGCGTGGGCGCGCGAAATCGACCGGGCTGTCATCAAGGATGCGGCCTGGCCGCGCGCTCATGACGCAGATGCGGCTGGCCAGAAAGCCGGCCTCGCGCAGGTCGTGCGTCACCAGCAGAACCGTCGGTTTGTGCTGTAGCCACAGGCCTTGCAGGATCGACCACAGCTCTTCCTTGGTGAACTGATCGAGCGCACCGAACGGTTCGTCGAGCAACAGCATGCGTGGCTCGTGGATGAGCGCGCGGCAGAGGTTGGCTCGCTGCAGCATGCCGCCCGACAATTGCCAGGGATACTTCTTGCCGAAGTCCTTGAGGCCGACTTGCGCCAGCAGCGCATAAGCCTTGTCGCGAAATTCACCCTTGCGTTTCTGCCGGTATTCGGCGCGAAACGGCTGCACGATCTTCAGCGGCAGCATGACGTTCTGCTCGATGGTGAGCCAGGGCAACATGGTTGGGTTTTGAAACGCCATGCCGATCCGCAACGCTTTGGCTGCCACCTCCCGCCCGCCGACAATGACGACACCGGTGGTCGGGCGGATAAGATTGCTGACGAGTTTGAGGATCGTTGATTTGCCACAGCCGGACGGGCCGACAAGGGCGAGGAATTCGCCATCCGGAATGGTAAGGTTGGTCTCGGACAGAGCCGGTGTCGCGGTCGGGCCGCGGCCGAAGGTCACCGAAACCCGCGACAGCTCAATGGCAATCGGGGCGCGGGGTGCGCTGCTGGCCGCAGCGCCGGAAGCTTGCATACTGATCATGACGTGAAGTGTATGCAATTGAGGTGCCACTTGGATTTGGGGCCTCCTCGTTTCAGATTGGCATCTCAACGCCTCAGCTTGCGAAATTATTAGGCAATAGAGGCATTGAAGTGCATGCACTTCGCGCAGGCACTTGTATGCGCTCGGTGCTAGAATCGCGGCATAATGTCAGAGACATCAGGTTCAAAAGACAAAGTCGGGATGATTTGTCGCGCCCTTCGGCGTGCGATCATCGAGCAGGCGTTGGAGCCCGGTGCAAAATTGCCCGAGGATTCTCTCGGCGACCGATTTGGCGTCAGCCGCACCATCGCGCGTCATGC
>SDZE01000092.1 GCA_004173095.1 Bradyrhizobiaceae bacterium | reverse complement strand
GGGGTCACCGACTTCTTCACCGGAACGGCCGGCTTGACCGGGGCTAGATCGACCACGGCCGGCGTGGCCACATGGCTGGACACGCGCGTCAGCGCGCCATGAACCTGGTTGATCAACGCAGGCAATTCCGCCGCCGGCACGGGGTTGTTGCTGACATAGGCCGAGACGATGCTCGCCGTCAGTTCGATGAAGCTCTTGCCGGGTGTATCGCTCATGGCGCCGTCTCTCGCAGCGATGATCGCGTCAGCTGCGATTATCAAGATGTTCGCGCAGATCGTCGATCGAGGCAAAGCGCATCAGCCCTTCCGGCATCTGCGCTTCGATGGAGCCGTCGGAATAGAGCGAATAGGCCATGCCATCGACGACGCCCGATTTCAGCACGGTGACGCCGGCCGCACGCGGCGTGGCGGACGGCGCGGCCTCGTCCCGATCGGGGATGTCGGACGGATCCGGCACCCGGTCGTTCGGACGGTCGGCCAGCGAGGTCGAGGCGCGCGCGGCCTGGCGCAGCGCATCGGAAAACCGCGGACGATCGGGTCGCGGCATCGGCCGCTCGCCGCGCGGCCGTGTCGGCTCCGGGCCGGCATCATCGACCTGCTGGGCGTCGTCGAAGCGCGGCGCCTCGTCACGCGGCGCAGGCGGCGCGCCGAGATCGAGCTCCAGCGCCTCCGCGACAGCGTCGGTGCGGTCCTTCTCGCGGTCGCGACGGGTCGAGGTGAACAGCAGATTGCGCCGCTTCGGCTCCTTTGCCGCGCTGCTTGCGGCGGCCAGGCGCTCGCGATCGCGCAGCACCTCGTCCTGCCACGGCGGCACGTCGGGCTCCGGACCGGTCGTGTCCGGCCGTGGCGGGGAATCGAAGCCGGCGGCCGAGCCGTTCGGCTCCCCGGTGCCGTCACCGTCGCCATCGTCCTCGCTGTCCGTCCGGGCCGCGGGCGATGTCGGTTCTCGGCGTGGAAACGGCGCTGCCGCGCGCGGCTGGGCCACGGCCATCGCAGCCGCCAGATGGCGCATCTCGCGCACCACCCATCCAAGGCTGATCATGATCAGACCCGTGCAGACGCCGACCGAGCCGGTCAGGATCAGTGTGTTGCCGAACCCGAACTCCTTGACCGGAATGCCGTATCCGATCGCGGCGAGGCCAGCCAGGATCACCCCAATCCCGGCAATCAGCAGCACTATCATCGTCTTCGAACTCCTGGACGGACACCCCGCGAGTCTCGTCTTCGGTGCACGATAACGTCATCAGGCACTGTTTTCCAAACGGCAATTTTGCGTTCAGAGCTTCAAATAAGCACAATGGCGCATGGCGTTGACGGCGTCAGGGCTTGCCGGGCACCCCGCCGGCCGCTTGGCTCGAGACTGCTAACCCAAAAAGCTTTCTTGCTGCGCTGCACGACATTTTAAGAGAAATTCAGCCACAATTCTCAATTACTCGAAAATACAAACGCGCTATACCGATGCCGGGGAACGAGGCTCAAAAAGCGCAAAGCCGAGCTTCGTTTGGGTTTGGGACACCGGATCGTCTATAGCCATGTCATCGATTACGACTGCTGCCATCGCAGCGCCCGAGCGGCGCTCCGTGGAAAAGACGTGTGACGACCTCGCGCTTCTGGCGCTGGTCGTGGTCAGCATCATTGCAAGCTTCACATTCCGGGATTACGGCCTCGGCTGGGACGACTACACCCATGCCGAATATGCCGACCTGCTGCTGAAGATGTTTGGCAGCGGTTTCCGCAACACCGACGCCCTCTCCTTCGCGAACCTCTATATGTATGGCGGCGGCTTCGACATGGTCGCGGCGCTGCTGCACAAGGTCATCCCGCTCGAACTGTTCGAGACGCGTCGCCTGCTCGGCGCCATCGTCGGGATCATCGGGCTCGCCGTCACCTGGCGCGTGAGCCGTCGCATCGCCGGCCCTGTCGCCGGCCTGGTCACGCTGCTGCTGCTGGCGCTGTGCCCGACCTTCTACGGCCACATGTTCATGAATCCGAAGGATGCGCCCTTCGCGGTGGCCATGATCGTGTTGATGCTCGGCCTGGTGCGTCTCATTCAGGAATATCCCGATCCGTCGAAACGTACGGTGCTGATCCTCGGCATCGGTGCCGGTTGCGCGATCGGCTGCCGTATCCTCGCCGGCCTGACGCTGATCTATGTCCTGATCGGCTTTGCGCCGCTGCTGCTGGAGGAATGGCGCGAGCAAGGTGCGCGCGAAGCTCTGCGCCGCCTGCTCCATGTGGTCTATCTGCTGCTGCCGGGCCTCATCTTCGGCTATCTGATCATGGGCCTGATCTGGCCGTGGTCGATCCTGGAGCCGGCCAATCCGATCCGGGCGCTCGGCTATTTCTCGACGTTCTTCGAGAAGCCGTGGAAGGAAATGTTCGACGGCGCGATGATCTCGGTGCCCGACATGCCGTGGTCCTATCTGCCGACGCTGTTCGCGCTGCAGCTGCCGGAAGTGTTGCTCACTCTGCTCGCCGGCGGCGTCGTGCTGACGATCGTCGCGACCTCGCGCAAGGACGTGCCGGCGCGGCGCAAGACCATCCTGCTGATGCTGACCTCCGCAGCCATGCTGCCGCTGATCATCGCCATGGTGAAGCGCCCGGCGCTGTATAACGGCATCCGCCATTTCATCTTCGTGATTCCGCCGATGACCGTGCTCGGCGGCATCGCTTTCGCCACGCTGATGGACTGGCTGCGCGTGCATCATCGCGGCGCGCAGGCGGCGGCCGTGGCCGCGCTCAGCTTCGGACTGATGCTGCCGATGGCGGAGATGATCCGGCTGCATCCGTATCAGTACACGCATTTCAACTACGTTGCCGGCACCGTGCGTCAGGCCGACGCGCTGTTCATGCTGGATTACTGGGGCCTGGCTCTGAAGCAGGCATCGGACGCGCTCAAGGAGCAGATCGACGAGCGGCAGGAACATGCGCCGGTCGGCCGCAAGTGGAAGGTCGCCGTATGCGGTCCGCAGCGTCCGGCGCAAGTCGCGCTCGGGCCCGACTTCACCATCGGATGGGACAGCCACGCCGCCGACTTCGCCATGACTCTCGGCGAGTTCTACTGCAAGGGCCTCACCGCGCCTGTGATCGCCGAGATCAAGCGCGACGACGTGGTGTTCGCCAAGGTCTACGACATCCGCGGCAGCAGTATTTCCAGCCTGCTGGCCATTCCGGCGCCGTAAGCGCCGCCGGATTCGAATGCGACGTGCGTCGTGACGATCCGCGCGCGTACGCGCCATCATTTGCCCCTATTCAACTGCGAGCCGGACAGCATGATGATCGATCGACGCACTTTGCTGCTCACCGCCTCCGCCTTCGCAGCCACGCCGGCTTTCGCAAAGGAAGCCCCGCCGGCGCTCCTCGCCTATGAGCGCGACAGCGGCGGGCGGATCGGGCTCTATGCCCGCAACATCACCAGCGGCGCCGAGATCGCCTGGCGCGCCGACGAACGCTTCGTCATGTGCAGCACGTTCAAGGCATCGCTCGCCGCCTGCATGCTGGCACGCGTCGATCGCGGTGAAGATCGTCTGGATGCGATGGTCGCCTACACCGAGAAGGACCTGCTGGACTATGCACCGGTCGCCAAGGAACACCTGGCCAAGAACAATCTGAGCAAGGGTGCCCTGTCGGTCGGCGAGATGGCCCGGGCGATCGTCGAACTGAGCGACAACACCTGCGCCAATCTGCTGCTCGCGCGCGCTGGCGGTCCGGCCGCGCTGACGCGGTTCTGGCGCGACCATGGCGACAGCATTTCGCGGCTTGATCACGACGAGCCCGAACTCAACCGTACGCCGCCAGGCGGCCTGGACGATACGACCACGCCACGCGCCATGGCCACCAGCCTGCAACGGCTTGCACTCGGCGATGCGCTGCAGCCGCGATCGCGTGCGCAGCTCATCGAATGGATGGTCAACTGCAAAACCGGCGCCAACCGCCTGCGCGCCGGCCTGCCCACCACCTGGACCATCGGCGACAAGACCGGCAACAACGGCAGCGACGCCGCCGGCGACATCGCCGTGGTCTGGCCGAGTGCGGATCGCCCGGTGGTCATCGCCGCCTATACGCGCGGCGGCCGGCCGACCCCGGCGCAACTCAACACCGTGTTCAAGGCGATCGGCGAACTGGCAGGCCACCGCCTCGCCTGAGCGACATGACAGCTCCGCGGCGCCGCAGCCTTGCTGCACGACTTGCGTGGGCATAGGCTGACGCACGAAATTGGAACCTCGCAACCGGAGACGATGCATGTCACCAGCCGAAGCCGCTCATCTCAAAACCGTGCCGTCGCACATGACCGAGGGTGAATGGGCGCAGCGCGTCAA
>SDZE01000640.1 GCA_004173095.1 Bradyrhizobiaceae bacterium | reverse complement strand
GTGGCGATCGCCATTCTGGAAAACTCGCGCGCCAACCAGTTTGTCTGGTGGAAGAACACGACGATCCGCACCGCTGAGCTGATCGGCCTGCGTCCGGTGCAGATGCCGCAGCTCGAGGTCGGCCGGTCCGATCCACAGCACGAAGCGCGTTGAGGCGCGTGACCGGGCAGTTCATGTCCATAACCGGCAGGCTTGCCCTTGACCCCGGCGAGCCCGCCTTTTACACAGCCGGTCAACGCGATACGCTGCATTGCGGTCCGTATCGCGACCGCGGCCCACCGGCATCCGCACCCCATCGGGGCTCGGCGTCTTCGGGCAACTCAATTGTCAGCGGTATCATCGGGCGGGTAGCTCAGCGGTAGAGCATTCGACTTTTAATCGACTGGTCATGGGTTCGATCCCCATCCCGCCCACCACTCAACTATCCCAACGAGAGCCGCCGGTAGCGGATAGCCCGGCCAGATACGCAGCGGCACTTCGTCGCCAACGCTGTCGCAGAGAGCCAAGCGCCCTAGTGCTCCACTAGACTCTTCCTTAGAATGCTTCTAATTACGCCTACCATGACGTGGAAGCCGAAAAAAACAGCCGCAGAGCTCGAGAAGATTTTTCGCGAGACGTCTCAAAGCGCCGGTCCATGGCCAGCGAACATGAAATTGATCGTCTATCCGCTGGATGACAGCTGGCGGATCATCGTGAGCTATTCCGATGCGGCGCAGACGACGTTTCGCGACCGCCTGATGGAACTCAGCGTTCACCTGCGTGAGCTCTATGACCTTGCCGACGATCCAGCGAGCCCCTGGAACTAGCTGGCCAACCCGGCTCTATCGCGGCCGGAACTTTGGGCGCGCGCTCCGCCCGTAAACGATCAGCACGGCGCCGACGATGCCCGCTGCGAGACTCGTGTGGCCGCTGTACATGACGAGCGCCAGTCCCCAACCATGCCACGCGACCAGAACTGCCAGCGCGCCAAGCAGTGCACTGGCACCCGCCAGACGAAACCCTTGCGTGGCAGCAGACCCGAGGCTTCCGCCGAACAAATCGCGCTGTTGGCGGCGCGCGGCGCATGCCAAAGCAGCAAATCCGGTGAGACTCAACACCAATGCGACGAGGTGACTCATTCAGCCGCCCCGCCGGATGCGACAGCCCTCGTGCGCGGCCGATCCGCGCGATGCTTGATTGGTGGAGCGAGGTGCTGCCGCGCGGTGCGTCGTGCCAGTACCAAATGCAGAGCGGCGAATGCCCAGCACATCAGATCGACGCCGACGAACACCCAATCGCCTTGCGCCACACTGTGCCAGAACGGGCGCTGCGTGGTGACGGCGTTGAGCACCGGCAGCAGGAACAGCAGCACCGAGGCGGCCACCAATTGCTCGACCCACGCCGCCCGCGCGGGCCGCAACAGGGCATGCCCAAGCGCCAACGCCCAAACGATGAAGAACAGATCGACTTCCCAATTCGCGCGTCCAGCCAGCGTCGTCGGCAGCAGACGGTTGCCCCACAGAAACGCCGCCATGGCGATCGACAGGCCGGCGATGCCGGCGATGTTGAGCCGCTCGACGAGGCGGAAGCCCACATGAGGCCGCGCGGGATCGCTCAGTTTCTGCCGTCGCTTCACCGTCCACATCACGAGGCCGGTGCCGACCATGGCCGTACCTGCCAGGCTGACGATGAAGTAAAGCCAGCGCGTGAAGCTGTCGCCGAACCGACCGAGATGCAGCGCATAGAGCACGCCGCGCGCTTCGGCTGCACCTCCCACCTCATCGCGAACCGAGAGCAGCCGTCCCGTCGTGCCCTCGAATTCCATGTATTGCGGGCTCATGGACAGGCGGCCGGAATCGCCGCGGGTCACGCTCACGCGGGCTGCGGCATCGCCGGGATGGGTGACGTTGACGCGACCGACATTGTCGTGCCCCCAGCGCTGCTGCGCCTGGCGCACCATCTCGGTGATGGATGCCAAGGGCACCTTCTGCCCGGTCGGCTTGCCAGGCTGGGTGAAGGCGCTGAGCTCCGCCTGCAGTTGCTGACGCTCTGCCGGTGATTTGATCGCCACCTGCCCGCCCCAGGGCATGTACATCGCCATCAGCGTGACGAGCCCGGTATAGGTGATCATGGCGTGGAAGGGCAGCCCGAACACCGACAGCATGTTGTGGGCATCGAGCCACGAACGCTGTCCCTTGCCCCAGCGGAACGTGAAAAAATCGACGAAGATTTTCTTGTGCGTGATCACGCCGCTGATGATGGCGACCAGCATGAACATCGCGGCGACGCCGGCCAGCCACCTGCCCCACGGCACCGGCATGTAGTGGAATTGAAAATGAAAGCGATAGAAGAAATCGCCGCCCAGCGTATCGCGCGCGTTGACGCGTTCGCCGGTGGCTGGGTCGAAATGGCCTTCGGCAAAACCGCGCTGGCCGGGCTCGCGTGACGCCGTGCGCCAGAAGGCGTAGGCGCTGTTGTTGCGATCGTCAGGCAGACGAACGCTCCATTGCGAGGTGCCCGGCGCGATCTTGTCGAATGCGGTGGCAATCCGTTGCGCCACTACGGCGGCATCCGTGCGTTCGGTCAGCCGCGCCAGTTCAGGCCGCGCCCATTGCGAGAGCTCGTCCTTGAAATAGGAGACCGTGCCAGTCAGGAACATCGCATAGAGCACCCAGCCGAGCAGCAGACCTACCCAGGTGTGCAGCTCCGACATGCTCTGCCGGATGCCACGGCCGGCGCTCTCTTGCTCGCTCTTGGTCGTCATGCAGCAGACCTCGTCACGACACGGACCACGCCGCCAGTCCGAGCGGCAAGGCGGCAAGGATCAGACCCATCCATGCCTTCGGCGCGCTGCGCACCGCGAACACCCAGATCACCGCGCCGGCATAAACGAGGAAGCTCGCGAGCTGGCCGGCGATTACCGCCTGAACCTTGCTCATCGGCAATGCCAGCACCGCGACGCTGCTGAGCGCCGCCAGCGCATAGCCGCCGAACAGTGCGGCGAAGATGCGCGAGATCAGCGGGCCGGTCGCGAGGAACCGATGAACGACGACGTTCATTTTGCCGGCGATGGCGCCGCCGCTGGCCCTGCAGGCAGCGGTGCGAGGCCGTCGGCGTTCACATAGGTCACCGTGGTGGCGTAGCTGACGGCGTCATACTTTTCGGGACCGCTCGCGCCCGACCGCTCGCCCGCCGTGCGATCGTTGAAACTGACTTCGGCCACATAGGTGCCCTTCCAGGGCATGTCGAATGTAACGAGACCCTGCTCATCGGTGTGCGCTTCCTTGGACCAGCCGGACTGCGTGACCAGCGTGACCTTGGTCTTGGCTTTGGGCTGATCCTTGAAGATAAGCTTGAACTGCCCGTCCTGACCGGTCGGCACCAGGTCGAGAACGAGCCTGGGCTGCTGCGCGGCAAAGCCGGTGATCAAGCGTGCAGCTGGGTAATACCAGCCGGTGATCTGCTTATCCTGCTGCCTGGTCGTATAGAACGGATAGGTCGCATCCTCGGCCACGATGCTGTCCCCCGCCGCAGCCTTGAAAGGCAGGGTGAAGCCGCCAGCAGTCTTGGTCGCGCCCGACTTCTGCTCGCCCTTGGCAGCCACCAGCGTGCCAGTCACCTTAACGAACTTGTCGAGCAAACCCGGCGACGCCTCGCGCAGATTCTCGCCGAACTCGCCGAAGCGCACCACGGCATCCTGCCCATCGGGCTGCTCGATCCAGATCTGGTGTGCCTGCGCAGAGGTGACGGCGCCTGACATGGCGACAATGGCGAGCAATAGCTTCTTCATGACGAACCTCGATTGAGCCTTATGAACATGCAGTCCGGCGCGTATGACTTCGCAATACGAACCACTCGCGCCGGACGATCTCGCGTCCCATCTTGTTACGCGCGATCAGAAATCGAACGCAGCGGACAGGACGTAAGTGCGCGGATTGCCAACCGTCTGGAAGCCGCCGCTGGTGATCCAGTAGTTCTCGCCGGTGACGTTTTCGATATTCGCGCGGAACGTCACGGGTTTGCCGGTAAGCGCCGTGGTCGTGTAGCGCGCGCCGATATCCAGACGTGTCCAGTCGGAGAAGCGCTGGTTCGGAAGGTTCGCCGTGGTGAGATAGGATCCACCGGTGTAGATCACGCGGCCGTTGAGCGAGAGGCCGTAGACCCATGGCGTATCCCAGTCGAGGCCGGCCGAGGCCGTCCAGTTTGGAATGCCGGCGGCATCGTTGCCGCGCTGGGTAGGATCGGCGGGGTTGGTCAGTTCCGGCTTGATATAAGCCACACTGGCCAGACCGCGCAGGCCGGGCATGAGCAAGCCGTAGGCGTTGAGCTCGACGCCGCGATTGCGCTGCTGGCCATCATAGGCGCGTTCGTTGCTGGCCGTCGTGACGATGCTCCGGCGCATAATCTGGAACACGGCAGCGGTGGTCGTGATCGTGCCCCAGTCAACCTTGACGCCGACCTCCTGTTGTTTCGACTTGAACGGCGCGAGGACCGCGCCGGAGTTGGCGAAGCCGGCCGGAACGACCAAACCCTGGCTCAGGCCTTCCGCGTAATTCGCATAAAGCGAAACATTGTGCATCGGTTTGATGACGATGCCGGCCAGGGGCGTCGTCGCAGCAGCATCGTAGCCCCCCGTCAACGCGCCGGTTGTGGTGCTGAAGCTGTCCTGCTTCACCATCTGATGGCGAGCGCCGATGGTGAACAGGACCCGGTCGTTCAGAAAGGACATGGTGTCGGAGACAGCGACGCTCGACAGCGTCAGCTCGGATGATTTTGCCGGCGCCAAACGGTCGCGTGTCACGGGCGTGAGAGGCGCCGGGTTATAGATGTTCGACGGAACGAAAACATTCGGCACGTTGACGGTAGATGCATTGCCGTTTTCCTGCTGGAAGCCGGTATAAGCCACATTGACCGCATGCCCGATGAATCCTGTTTCGAACCGGGAGCGCAGGCCGACATTGCCGCTGAGCGTCTTGCTATAGGAGTCGTAATAACCGTTGGTCACCCTGATATTGCCGAACTGGTCCACGCCTGTCGGGAAACCGGCAGGACGCGAGTCGGGAAACGATTGCTCATTGAGGCCGTTGCGATAGCCAACACCTGCATAAGCCGTGAGCGATTCAGTCAGATCGTACTCAGCGCTCGTGGCAATCGTGTTGTCCCGCTGCTTGAGAAAAACGCCGGGATACCACGTGCTACGCGCATCTGGCGGAGCCGGGATGAAAGGCACCGACGGATTGATCCCGATCTGCGGCCGAAAGTTCGTGGTGTCGTCGTTCTGTGAAATCGCGTCGACCGTCCATCGGAAGCGCTCACCGCGATAGTCCAGACCCAAGGCACCGAGACCGGAACGCCAATTGCCGCCGTCGATGGTGGCTTCCCCGTTGCGACCGACGCCGTTGAAGCGAACGCCCCACTCCTTGTTGTCGCCGTAGCGCTGGCTGGTTTCCAGATGCAGGCCGTAGTTGCCGGCGCTCATGAAGAACGGCGTCAGGCGCGCGAATGGCACTTCGCCGGCGCGCTTGGTGGTGATGTTGATGCCACCGCCGACGCTGCCGCCTGGCGCGATGCCGTTGATCAGCGCGCCCGGTCCTTTCAGGATATCGATACGCTCGATGATCTGCGACGGCACGCGGCTGGACGACACCAAACCGTGCAAGCCGTTGAGGCCAATGTCGCCGGCGCCGACCGTCAGGCCGCGAATCGTGAACTCATCGCTGAAACCGTTGGCGCCTGTCGTCGCGCGCACGGACGCGTCGTTGATCAGCGTATCGGCGGCTGTACGGCCCTGCTGATCCTCGATCAGCTGCGACGTGTAGTTCACGGTGCTGAAAGGCACGTTCATTGTGCTCTGGCTGCCCAGCAAGCCGAGATTGCCGCCGGTGGCGACTTGTCCGCCGGCATAGGCTGGCGCCGGCGTGCCGATTGTGCGCGTCGAATTCACGGTGGTGATCGGCGCAGCCGGCGCCGGCGCTTGCGTCGCCTGCCGAGGCGCGGCGCGCGTGGAGCGCTGCGAAACCGGACGCGAGCTTACGGTGCGCGTCGGCCTGGCGCGGACGGGTTCATCGACGGCGACCGGTGGAAGGACGCGTGGCTTCGCACTTTGTGCGTGCCCCTGCGAAGCCCCCGCTCCACTGAGGCAAAGCGCGATGACGCTGGTGGCTGCACCAACGACGAAACGTGAATCGATCATCTTAAAGCTAGTCACAACGCCCCCAATCACTGTGGGGCCTGACTAGGGAATTGGTGGTATCCGGGCAACGCAAGCAGATTAGAATAGGTTGACGTATGGGGAAACGCGCACCCGCTAGATGCGCAGAACGTCGATATTTGCGCCGCCACGTAGTCGGATGCGGCGTTCTGACGCGCCGTTCATACGCGACGCATCAGGCAAGCCACGCGCGCTCCGCGTGTCGAAACATTTAGGCGGCATTCGATCGCACGGCCTGCAAGCGGCCTGTTGGATGCTCGGAGACCGACGACGCGATGGCCGCTCCAGAACCAAGCAGAACCCGCCATCTGCACCTTGTCGGGGGCAATCCCGAATTGATCTTGCCTTGGTGGCGCAAACCCTGCCATGACCTCTGACACATCCAGACCACTGACTTTCGGACACATACCCATGCGGATTACGCTCGTCGGCTCTCGTCACTTCGGCGTCTCAACCCTCGACATGCTGAAGACCCACAAGGTCGAGATCATCAGCGTCGTGGTGGCTGATGCGGAGGACCGTCTGGCTGCAGCAGCCAAAGCTGCTGGCATCCCGGTCACCGTCCAGGCGAACCCGAAACTGGTGGTGGCGTCCGAGATCGCCGACGGCACCGACCTGATCATTACCGCGCACAGCCATGCCCGCATCGGCCAGGACGCGCTCGACAAATCCCGCCTCGGCGGCATCGGCTATCATCCGTCGCTGCTGCCGCGTCACCGGGGAATCGCCGCCGTCGAATGGACGATCAAGGAAGGCGACGCGATTGCCGGCGGCACCGTGTATCATCTTGCTGACGTGATGGACGGCGGCGCCATCGCCGCTCAGGAGTTCTGTTTCGTCAAGAAGGGCGAGACGGCCCGTGAACTGTGGGAGCGCGCCCTCGCCCCGCTCGGTTACAAGCTGCTCGGCGAAGTCGTCGATTATGCTATTGCAAACAACAGCTTGCCCGCCACGTACCAGGACGAGCAGTTTGCCACCAAGGCGCCGAAGACGAGCTGAGCTCTCATAAGGACAAAAAGGCTGTGCGCACCCGGGAACCGATCCCTATGGTGTGCGTTGCAGCGAGAAGGTGTTGACTTAAATCGCGATGCGCAAATTTTGGACACATTAGGGTCCAATAACGCAATGCATCTCAACATCTCAAGGATTTGATTCAATGCGTTTTGTCCGCATGCGAGAGTTCCTGTCCGCCACTTTGCTGGCCGGCGCTGCATTTGCTGCCGTCAGCCCTGCGGCGGCCCAGCATCCTTATGACGGCCTCTGGAATGTGACGATTTTTACCCAGTCCGGCAGCTGCGACCGTACCGCTAGCTATCCTCTGACCGTGACTGACGGCCGCGTATCGGCGCCAGGCGCCGAGGTCTCCGGCAAGATTGCTGCATCCGGCGTGGTGCGCGTTGCGATCGGTCCTGCATTCGCCAATGGCCAGCTGAACGGCAATGCCGGCGCCGGCAAATGGAACGGCGCATCGAACGGTGTCCCCTGCAGCGGGCGCTGGGAAGCTTCTCGTCAATAACTTACCTTCAGGAAAATGCTCTGATGCCACTCGCCTCGATCTCCCCGCGCGCTTTCGCCCGGACCGCCATTGTTGCAGCCGCTCTCGCGGTACCGTCCGTCGCGGCCTGGGCCCAGTCAGCGCCGTTTGCGGGCATGGCGGGTGTGTGGTCCGGCCAAGGTAATATTTCGCTCGAAGGCGGCGCGAAGGAGCGGATCCGCTGCAAGGCCACCTATGCGGTATCCGGCGACGGCACCGGCCTCAACCAGTCGCTGCTGTGCGCGAGCGACAGCTACAAGTTCGAGCTCAAGAGCAACGTCAAGGCCAGCGGCAACGCGCTGAGCGGCCAGTGGGCAGAGACCACCCGCAATGTGAGCGGTGAACTGCAGGGCACATCGAGCGGCGGCAAGTTCAATGTGAACTGCTGCCGGTATTGCACCGGCGAACGCGCATAGGCGCCGCCGCGATTCCATGCATTGCCAAGCCGAGGCGTGGTCGATACAGCCTGATGCGGCCATCGTCGAACCATAACGACGCAAGCCTCGCAGGAAAACGCCAGGCTCCATGATCGCCGCTATCACCCCGTCGAAACCTCGCGCCGCGCTGTGGATGTCCGGCTGGCTGTTCCTGATGCTGTTCGTCGCCATCGCCGGGCGCGAGACGCTGCGCGACCTGAACGTGTTTCAGGTGATGGAAATTCGTTCGCTGTTCGGCCTCGCCTTCCTGACCCCGCTCATCCTGCTGAATGGCGGCTTTGGCGCCATGAAGACCGCGCGGCCCGTTGCGCATGTGTCACGCAACCTGGTGCATTACGCTGCGCAATTGGGCTGGTTCTACGCGTTGACGTTGATCCCTCTCAGCCAGCTCGTCTCGATCGAATTCACCATGCCGATCTGGATTGCCATCATGGCGGCGATCTTTCTCGGCGAGCGGATGACGCGCTTGAAAATCGCGGCCATCGTGCTCGGCCTGATCGGGGTCGTCGTGATCGTGCGGCCGACCGCGGGTGAACTCAATGTCGGCCAGCTGTTTTCGCTTGGATCGGCCTTCGGTTTCGCGATTTCCATCACCCTGATCAAATCGCTGACGCGCACCGACAGCGCCCTCAAGATCATTTTCTGGATGATCGTGGTGCAATCGGTCGCAGGCCTCATTCCTGCGCTGTGGTCATGGCAGTGGCCGACTGCCTATGTCTGGTTCTGGCTGGTGGTCGTCGGCTTCTGCGGCACCTTCTCGCATTTCTGCATGGCGCGCGCGATGCTCTATGCCGATGCCACGGTGGTGGTGCCGATGGACTTCCTGCGGGTGCCGCTCAGCGCCACCATCGGGTGGCTGCTGTATGCCGAACAACTCGACATGTTCACACTGCTCGGCGCAGCGCTCATCCTCGCAGGCAACATGCTGAACCTGCGCAGCCCGACGCTGCCGGCCCGCGCCTGAGGCCTGACGACCCCCCCCGAACGGATGCCGCAGAACAGGCAGCTATTTGCCGGCCGCCTTGCGCAAGGCGTCGTTGATGCGATCCTGCCAACCGGGCCCGCCTTGCTGGAAATGCTCGAGCACATCCTGATCGATGCGCAGCGACACCAATTCGCGGGCGCCGGGAATGGCCGCCTGCCGTGGTGGGACCTGGACCACCGGGGCGGTTGCCTTCTTGAAGGCCGCTTCGGCCTCGCTGCGGGCGTCCCGGGGGCGGCGTGGTGGCTGAACCATAGTGGCGAATCCTTGCAGGCGTGATGCCCCATAAGAGCTAGGACACGGCCCGCGCAATTGCCAGCCGGTCCGTTCCCGGGGTGAGCGCCTCGCCCGCTGCGATGACGAATTGTCACGCCGCCGGCCGGGGGCATGGCGTGGCGCGTTCGGTGAGCCGGTGCAAAAGCGCGCACCGCGTCGGTCAAATCGCTGCAACGCAAAAGCGCGATGGAAATATCACCGGATCAACGCATTTGTGTTGCGACAGGGTCAAACAAATCAGGTTTGTTCGACGAATGACGACACACGATACGCAGGCTCGAACTCAGATGGTGAAGGAGGTCACGATGGCAGCAACAGCTGAAATCCGCCCCACCAAAGCGTCCCGTCCTAAAGCGACGGACACGACACAACGCCATGCGGATCTACGGACCTGCCCGGTCTGCGCCGACAGCATGATAGCCGCCGAATCTTCCGCTTTCCTCACCGACAATGTGGTGAGCTACTTGTGGACCTGCGACACGTGCGGCTATGGCTTCGTCACCAATCACACCGTGAAGAACCCATGTAGCTGAGGCCGCGCGCGTGCGTCGATAGCGCTTAAGTCGGGTCCCTAGCTCAGTATCGCAATTCATTCGTGCATAAGACGCACAAAGCGACGAGCGTGATTTCAGAACATGCCATTCGTATTGGCGGCTTGTGCCGGAATGACTTGAAGCACGTCCCAGTGCTCGACGATCTTCCCTCGCTCATCCAGCCTGAATATATCGATCGCTGCGTAATCATGATCCCCGGGCCAGTGCTGAAGACAATGCACGACAACATTTCTGCCCTCAGCGAGAACCCGTTTGATCTCGACGCTTTTGCCGGGCCACTCACGGGCCATGCGTTCGAAATACGAGATGAAGCCCTCTTTTCCTGAGGCCACATGCGGGTTGTGTTGGATGTACTCTTCCCCGACGAACCGCTCGACCGCCTCGACCGGCCTGCAGTCATTGAACATCAGCTCGTAGAAGGCGATCACATTCGCCTTGTTGCTATCCAGGTCGTCCATGAGTTGCTCCGGTGTTACCATCTGTCGCGGTTACGGAATGCCAGGTCGGGATGCGGCTGAAATCAACGTTGCGGAGGCAGCGAAACGGTCTCGCCGGCAACGTCGATCGCAACCTTGCCTCGCAGACCACGCGAGCTTCCATTCTCCAGCAGCTCGTGCGCCTCGGCCATTCGCGCCAGCGGCAGCACAGCTCCGATGATGGGCCGCACCAATCCGCGCTCTATCAGATTGGTCAATGCGTCCAGCTTGCCTCTGTTCTGACGTGTGAAAACGAAGTGGTATGCAGCGTTCTTACCCCAGGCTTCCACCAGGTTCTGCGGTTTCTTGATATCGACGATACTCACAACACGCCCGTAATCAGCGAGCACCAGTGGACTTTTCGTGAGCGTGTCGCCACCGATCGTATCAAACACGACATTGACCCCTTTCGCTCCGGTCAGCTTGGAGACGGCATCGACATAATCATTTGACACGTAGTCGATCACATCATCCGCCCCGAGCTCACGCACGAACGCTATATTATGGGCACTGGCCGTCGCGATCACCCTTGCCCCAATCGCCTTTGCAATCTGGATCGCGATGCTCCCAACGCCGCCGGCACCGCCGTGTATCAAAACGGTCTCGCCAACGCCAAGCTGAGCGCGGGTGACGAGAGCTTCCCAAACCGTTCCTCCCACAAGCGTCAAACTAGCCGCTTCCAGATGGGTCAGGTTCTTCGGTTTGCGACCGACCAGAGTTATGTCGGCGACGTGTTGCTCGGCATAAGAGCCCGCCTTGCCAAAGATCTGAGGCGTGTAATAGACCTCGTCACCGACGGCAAATTCCGTCACATCAGAGCCCGCTTGCTCGACCACGCCAGAGATGTCGTGCCCGATGATGGCCGGCAGCGGAACGTAATCGGCGTAGTCGCCGCGACGTATCTGATAGTCGAGGGGATTCAGGGCTGTGGCGTGCACTCGCACCCGGACCTGGCGCGGACCGACCGTCGGCACTGGAACTTCGCGCAGCTCGAATGCTGCACTGTCCCCGAAACGTGTCAGCACGACCGCTTTCATATTGCTGCTCATTCTCATCGCTCCTTGTTGCTGAACATAACTTGGCTTACAGGTTCAGCCCGCGGTACCAGGCCACTTCCAGAATGAGCTTCAAAAACCTTTTGAAGGCAGAATGCGATGCAGAGCGGCCCAGACATGGAACCGGTGATCTGAGCGCAGATGGACCTCAACGACCTGACATTATTCGTGCGCATCGCTCGCTTGGACAGCATCAGCGCCGCAGCGCGTGACCTGAACATCACGCCAGCGACGGCGAGCGCCAGGCTTGCATCGCTTGAGAAGCGCCTCGGTGCACGACTGCTCCATCGTACGACCCGGCTCGCGACATTGACGGAAGATGGTCAGGCCTTCCTCCCTCATGCCGAAAATGTTCTCGATGCGGCGACGGCCGCCCGCGCGGCGCTTGGGCGCGAGCATACGTCGCCGCGCGGTACGCTGCGGATCGCGGCCCCCTCCTCCTTTGCGCGTATGCATATCGTGCCGGGCCTGCCGGAATTCACCGCCCGGTATCCGGACCTCAAGCTCGACATGCGCATCTCCGACAGCGTCGTTGATCTCGTCGAAGGAGCGTTCGATGTTGCTGTTCGATATGCGGAGCTCAGTGATTCCTCATTCGTGGCGAGGCGGCTTGCTCCCGATCGACGTGTCGTCGTCGCCTCACCCGACTATCTAGAACGTCGCGGTCGCCCCAATAGTCCAAGTGATCTTGACGCCCATACCTGCCTGGTCGTTGGCACCTTGGACCTTTGGACGTTTTCAGCACCGCACGGGCAACCGGTCATCAAGCGGGTGACGCCAGCGCTTCGAATCAATGACGGCACGGCGGTGCGCGATGCCGCGTGCGCCGGGTTGGGCATAGCCCTGATGGCGACCTGGTGCGCCGCCGATGAGCTACGATCTGGACGGCTAGTCCCAGTGCTTCAGGATTATCCGCTGATCTCCACCCAGACGCTCTGGGCACTCTATCCAAGCTCCCGTGAACTTGCGCCGAAGGTCCGGGTCTTTGTCGATTGGCTCTTGGCGCGGTTCGGTCCTGAGCCCTATTGGGACAAGGGGCTGTTCGATTGATCAACGCGGCGGTGCGGACACATTCGCTCGTGGCGTGCGGCGCACCTCATGGATTGCAGACATGACTGCTGTGAGGATCTCGCCGAACCAGCGTTTGGCGTCGGCAGGTCTAATGCTGCATGTCGGCCAATTCGTTCACCAGCACCCGAACATTCTCGCTGTAGTCCACCGGCACTACAACGAGATGGAGGCCTCCGGCTGCGAAGGCCATTTCCAGTGTTGGCGCCAGACCGCCAGCGTCGGTCACGCGATGCCCTTGCGCGCCATAGGACTGCGCATAGGCGACAAAGTCCGGATTGCCAAACGTCATGCCTGCATCGGCGAAGCCGTCGACGGCCTGTTTCCACCTGATCATCCCGTAGGCCTGATCTTCGATCACGAGAACAACAAGATCGAGTTTCAGACGCTGCGCGGTTTCGAGCTCCTGCGAATTCATCATGAAACCGCCATCGCCGGCGACGACGAGTACGCGCCGCTTCGGATACAGCAGCGCCGCCATCATGCCGGACGGAAGCCCCGCTCCCATGGTCGCAAGCGCGTTGTCGAGCAGCAGCGTATTGGCGACGTCGGTGCGGTAATTGCGCGCGAACCAGATCTTGTACATCCCGTTGTCCAACGCCACGATCCCGTCTGGCGGCATCACCCGACGGACATCATGGACAATCCGCTGCGGCGTCAGCGGAAATCGATCTTCATCCGCGCGGTCGCCGATGTGCTCCAGAATGTCCGCGCGCACGCTGTCCCACCGCGTGTGCTGCTTTATTTTCCCTTCGAGTTCATCGCCGAGCATGGCGAGACCCTGCGCGATGTCTCCGATCAGTTCGGCTTGCGGATAGTACACGTCCTCGACGGTCGCTGGCGTGAAACCGATGTGGAGCACCTGGTGATGGCCGCCTCCCATGATGAAGGGCGGCTTCTCGATCGTATCGTGGCCGATGGTGATGATGAGATCGGCACAGTCGATCGCGCGATGAACGTAGTCGCGTTCGCTCAGCGCCGCCGTGCCGACGTAATAGTCGGACGCACTACCAACGGCTCCCTTCCCCATCTGCGTGTTGAAGAATGGGATCTTGACCCTGCGCACGAACTCAGAGAGGGCGGGCGCGAGCCTGGGCCTGGAGGCTCCGGCGCCGAACATCAGCAACGGGCATTTGGCCGCGAGGATAAGGTCGGCGGCTTTGCGAACCGAACTGATCGAGGGCGCCGGGATATCGGTCGGATGCACCGGGATCACCGAAACACCGGACACCTTTTCCGCAGCGACGTCTTCCGGAAGCTCCAGATGCACGGGTCCGGGACGTTCTTCCATCGCAATCCGGAAAGCGTTTCGCACGACGGTCGCGATCGATGACGCGCTGACGATCTGTTGCGACAGCTTGGTGAGCGGCCTCATACTCGCGACCACATCCACAATCTGGAAGTGGGCTTGCCGGCTCGCATGGATCGCCTTCTGCCCGGTGATCAGCACCATTGGCATGCCGCCCAGCAACCCATAAGCGGCGCCTGTGGAGAGGTTCAAGGCGCCGGGCCCCAGAGTACTGAGTGCGACCCCGGGTCTTCCCGTCAGGCGCCCATGGGTCGCCGCCATGAACGCAGCGGGTTGTTCGTGGCGGGTGACGACCAATTCGATCGACGATTTGCGCAAACTCTCGACCACATCCAGGTTCTCTTCCCCGGGAACGCCAAAGATTCGATCCACGCCCTCGTTTTCCAGAGCGGCGACCAGAAGGTCGGATCCCTTCATCTCACGATCTTCATTTTCCATCGCCGGGCTCCTTGCTCTATTCAGTACCTTATCGGACAAATGAGCCGCTTTTGCGGGATCGAATAGTTTCGGTGCGGCGAAAAGCCCTTGCTTCTGGGCAGGAACTCAATTGTTCGAGCACTCACGCAAAGCAACCAAGGGGGTCGATTGGCATATTGCTTGCTTTGCGGTTGATCAACACTCGGTCAATCGGCTGGAGCACGTGATGGCACCCGCGAACGCGACACCCCTGACATCGGCTTTGCTGCGGTTTTTCGAGCTTTGTTATGGTCACATGATCGCCGCTGAATACGATCAGCAGAATCCCAAGCGCGACGAGGCGCCGGATTCGTATCTGGCGATCTGGTCAACGTCCGGCGAATATCACGGCAAACTGCATGACAATGTGCCTCGCGAGTGACATGCGCGACGGCTTCGGCAAACGACTAGGGGCCGTTGCATTGGCGAACTCAAACGCTGAGATAGGCGCGCTGGATATCTTCATTGTCTGTCAGGTCCCGCATCGATCCCTCATACATGATCTGGCCTTTCTCCAGAACATAGGCCCGGTCGGACACCAGTCGAGCAAAATGGAAGTTTTGCTCCGACAGCAGGATGCTAGCCCCTCGCGCTTTCAGTGCCAGGATCATATGAGCCATCTGCTCGACGATTACCGGCGCCACGCCTTCAGACGGCTCGTCGAGAAGTACCAATAGCGGATTGCCCATCAATGTGCGGGCGACGGTCAGCATCTGCTGTTCGCCGCCGCTCATCTGGCCGCCACGTCGGTTCTGCATCAGGCCGAGATTCGGAAACAGCTCGTACAGCGCCTCTGGTGTCCAGTTCAGCGCGGGCGTTCCATCCGGCCATGCGCGCGGCGGCTGCTTACCGGTTTCCAGATTCTCCGTCACGGTCAGGTCAGGGAACACCCGACGGTCTTCGGGCACGAAACCGAGCCCCATCCGAGCAACCTGAAATGGCGCCTTGCCTCCGATATCTTCGCCTAGAAAATGAATGCGCCCCTTGCGGCGCGACAGCAAACCCATGATTGCCTTCAACGTGGTGGACTTACCGGCCCCGTTGCGCCCCATCAATGAAATCACTTCGCCACGGCGCACCTTGAGCGCCACGTCGAACAGAATGTGAGCAGCGCCGTACCAGGCGTTCAGTCCGGACACGTCCAGTAGGGTCGGACTTGCGGATGTCGTCATGCGGATATCCCCATAGCAGCGACGCTCGGTTGCAGCGGGTGTTCGAAGGTCAAGCCGTTCCCGAAATAGACTTCCTTGACCTTGGCATGATTGCGGATCGCGTCAGCCCCGCCCTCCGCGATCAGCTTTCCGCGCGCCAGCACGATGATGCGATCGGCATGCGCGAACACCACGTCCATGCTGTGCTCGGTAAACAGCACGGCCATACCGCGTTCCACCACCAGTCGCTTGGTCAAGGCCATCAGTTCATTTCGCTCCCGTGGCGCCATACCCGCTGTCGGCTCGTCCATCAGCAGCAGCCGCGGATCGTTGGCCAACGCCATCGCCAGTTCGACGCGCTTGATGTCGCCATAGGCGAGCTCGCTGCATGGACGATCAGCCTGGGTGTCCATGCCGACTTGGACAAGCAGCGCACGTGCTTCGTCCTGATAGCGGCTGAAAGCGGGGCGCCACAAAGAGAACAGCTGTCGTTGATGCGACATCACCGCCATCTGCACATTCTCGATGACTGTGAAGGATAAGAAGGTTGCGGCGATCTGGAATGTGCGCCCGACGCCAAGGCGCCAGATGGCGCGCGGCTGCATGCCAGCCAGTTCCCTGCCCGCGAACCGTACCGAGCCGCCCGATGCACGCAACTGACCATTGACCATATTGAAGGTGGTGGATTTTCCCGCTCCGTTCGGCCCGATCAATGCGAGGAATTCCCCCTGATTGAGATCGAAGCTGATGCCATCCACGGCTCGCACACCATCGAATGCCTTGAAAAGATCGCGGACCTCCAACAGCGCGCCGCTCATGTCAGTTTCTCCCTGCGGACGAAGCCGGTCGATTGGCGATAGTGCTGCCACAGCGTTTCGATCTGACGAGAAATGCCGGATAAGCCCTCGGGGAACGCGAGCACGAGGAACAAGATGATGCCGCCGAACAAAGCGCGCCAATAGTCCGTGGCCCGCATCACCCAATCCTGCAGCACGCTGAAAGCCGCTGCACCGATCACCGGGCCAGTCAGAGTCTGAATGCCGCCGAGCAGGACCATGACGAGCCCGTCAATGGACTTACCGACCGAGATGACATCCGGCGACACGCTGCCTTTCGCAAACACATAGAGTGTTCCGGCCAGACCGCCGAACACGCCGGCGATGACGAACGCCATCCACTGGATCAGCTTCACATCGATGCCGATTGCCTCGGCGCGTAGGGAGGAGTCACGCCCCGCTCGGAGCGCGTAGCCAAAAGGTGCGAACACGATGCGCCGCAGCGCATAAGCCGAGACCCCGACCGATACCAGTGTGAGATAATAGTAATTGGTCCCGCTCAACCATCCGGCCGGCCAGATCCCCACAAGGCCGTTCGAGCCGCCGGTGACCGCATCCCACTGAAATACGACCGACCAGACGATCTGCGAGAATGCCAGAGTCAGCATCGCGAGGTAAACGCCCGATAGCCGAACGCAGAACCATCCGAACAGCAACGCGCCGAGACCCGCCATCAGCGGTGCGACCAGCATGGCAAGCGGCATCGGCATCAGCAACATCTTGACCAGGACCGCCGCGCCGTAAGCGCCGAGGCCGTAATAGGCCGAGTGCCCGAACGAATGCATGCCGCCGGGTCCCATCAGGAAATGCAGGCTGACGGCGAACAGAACGGCGATCAACACGTCCTGCCCGAGCACTGCCGCATAAGGAAGCAGATGATCGAGCATTGGAAGCACGGCCATCATCAGAAAGCCGGCGACGACCATCATGCGGAACTGCTGGGACGCCGGTCGCAGCGGCGCCTCGACCGCCGCCGAGTTGCGACCCGCAGCCTGCGGCCGCCCCATCAGTCCCCACGGCCGAACCACCAGCACCACGGCCATGATCAGAAATTCGACCACCAGCGTGAGCTTGGAGAATGAGATCTCGATGCCGGCGAGATCGACCGTACCGATCCCAATGCAGATCGCTTTCACCTCCGCGATCAACAGCGCTGCGAGAAACGCTCCGGGTATTGAGCCCATGCCGCCCACGACCACGACCACGAACGCGTCGCCGATGGTCGAGATATCGATGCCAAGGCTGGCGGGTTGGCGCGGCAGTTGCATCGCACCGCCCAGCCCGGCCAGCGTGCAGCCGAGCGCGAAAACGCCAGTGAAAAGCCAGGCCTGATTGACACCGAGCGCGCCCAGCATTTCCCGGTCATGGGTTGCCGCGCGTACCATCACTCCCCAGCGCGTCTTGGTGAGCAGCAGCCAGAGCAATCCGAAGATTGCAGGGCCGATTGCGATCAGAAGCAAGTTATAGCTGGGATACGCACGTCCGAATATCTGGACCGCGCCCTCCAGGCCGGGGGCTCGGCGCCCTAGGAGATCTTCGGGCCCCCAGATCCATAGCGCGGCATCGTTGAAGACGAGCACCAGCGCAAACGTCGCCAGCAACTGAAATAATTCGGGCGCCTTGTAGATCCGTCGCAGCAAGAGAACTTCAACAAGCGCTCCGAGCGCTCCCACCGCCAGCGCCGCAAGCAGGATCGCCGCCCAGAACCCGATCGATCGCCAAGAGCCAACGCCGATCCGCTCGATCAGCGAATAAGCCACATACATGCCCAGCATGAAGAACGAGCCATGGGCGAAGTTGACGATGCGTGTGACGCCGAAGATCAGCGACAGGCCAACCGCCACCAGAAACAGCGCAGAGGCGCCGGCAAGACCGTTCAGCAATTGGGCCAAGAAGGCAGAAACGTCCATGGGCATCTCGCTCGGAGCAGAAGGTGGCGTTGGTCACGCGGATAAGTTCGGGCGTCCTCACGAGAGGACGCCCGGGATCAGCCATCAATCGCTGGGACGCAGCTTTCGTACTTCGTCGTCGGACGGCAGCAGTTTATCGCCCGGCGTGAAGTGATAATCGACCATGACGCCCTTGCCGTCCTCGACAGCGAGCTTGCCCACATACAGTCCCCACGTCGCCTGGTGATCGATCTTGCGGAAGCTGGTCTTGCCGTCAGGCGTATCGAACTCGAGCCCTTCGAACGCCTTGACCAGTGACTCGCTATCGGTCTTGCCGCCGGCAGCGGCGACACCGGCCGCGATGGCCTTGATCGTCGAATAGCCGATGATCGACCCGAACCGCAGGTTCTCCTTGCCGTACTTCTTCTGATATTCGGTGAGGAAGGCCAGGTGGGCTGGCGTCTTGATGCTGTACCAGGGATAACCGGTCACCATCCAGTTCTTCGGAATCTCGTCACGCAGCGGCTCGAGATATTCGGGTTGACCCGTGATGATAGAGAAGACCGGCATCTGCTCGCCGAGGAATCCCCGCGTGGTGCCTTCGCGGACAAACTGGGCCAGATCGGATGCAAACAAGGCATTGAACACACCGTCCGGTTTGGCGTCAGCGAGGGCCTGAACCACGCTGCCCGCATCGATCTTGTTGAAGGGCGGCGCCTGTTCGGCAACGAATTCCACGTCTGGCTGTTTTTCCTTCATCAGTTTCTTGAACACCGATGCAGCCGCGGTCCCGAATTCGTAATTCGGATAGACCAGTGCCCAACGCTTCTTCTTCAGCTTGACGGCCTCATCGACCAGCGAAGCGACCAGCATGTATGTCGAGGAGTCGAGGCGAAACGTGTATTTGTTGCCGACGCTCCAGACGATGTTGTCGCTCAGCGCCTCGGTAATCAGCATGAAGCGCTTCTTCTGCTTCGCATAGTCGGTCAATGCGGTGCCGATATGCGCGTAGAAAGCGCCGGCCAGGATATCGACCTTCTCACGGGTCACGAGATCCTCCGCCTGGCGGATCGCTTCACCGGGGTTGGCATTGTCATCACGCGTGATGAGTTCGAGCTTGCGTCCGGCGACCCCACCGGCGGCGTTGATCTGATCGATGGCGAGCAACATGCCTTTCTTGTAACCATCGGTGAAGACGGGCTGGGATTTGTAGCTATTGATCTCGCCGATCTTGATGGTTTCCTGAGCGCTTGCCGGCATCGCGGCGGCGACAGCGATCGTTGCCAGGCCGGACAATAACACGTGTCTGAATCGCACTTGCTTGGTCATGACTTCCTTCTCCTGTGATGAGGGGATTCGAGAAAACGATAGCGGTCGCGTGAGACTGACTTGGGCATGGCCGGCCGACTTGGTCCAACAAGCGAATGTCGTGCCATGGATGCAACGTCTTCAGGACGCAGCGCTCAAAGCAGGCAATGCACTGAAGCGCGCGCGGCACGTGCGGGCATCGTATTGGTAGACCCACTCGGCTTTGATACCGACGGCATTTGGGTTCTCTGCCTGCTCGCGCTTGAAGGCGAGATCGCGCGCACGAGATTCCTCAGGTGACGATAGATGATAGGTGCGGCCCCGCTCGCGTGCCTCGAGTTGCACACGCGTGGTTCGTGGGCGGCGCTCCGCTTCATAGGCGTCCAGCGCCATGTCGAGTTGCGACGGCCCAAAATGGCTCAGCGCCTGGGCGAGAACATAGGCATCTTCGACCGCCATCGCGGCGCCTTGCGATAGGAAGGGCAGCATTGGATGAGCGGCATCGCCGAGCAGCGTCACATTGCCCGATGACCAGCGCTGCATCGGATCCCGGTCGAACAGTCCCCATTTGTAAATCTGATCGGCATTGGTCAGTTCGAACAACTGGATCAGGTTAGGATGCCATCCGGCGAAGCCATCTAGCAGCTCTTCTTTGCTGCTTTTGATAGTCCAGGATTCCTCGACCCAGTCATGGTTCTCATTGACAGCGACGATGTTCACCATGTCGCCGCCTTTGACGTAATAGGTCACCACATGTCCCTTCGGACCCATCCAGAACGACGACGTCGGCGTCACGAACGGAAGCGGGAAATGCGCGACCGGCACCAGGGCGCGCCAGCACATATGCCCGGTGTAGCTGGCGGGTTCGTGCCCCCACAGCGCCGCACGAACAGGCGAACGAACTCCGTCGGCACCGACCACCAGATCGGCTGCACATTCGCTGCCGTCCTCAAAACAAACGATGGTTCGCCCGTCTAGCTGACGCAGACCCGTACAAGTCGCTCCAAACGTCACCCGCTCGGGCGCGATATCCTTGGCCAGCATCGCATGCAGGTCGGCGCGGTGAACGTGATAAAAATCGGCGCCAAAGACGCGCGGGCAGACTTCGCGCAGCGGCGTCCTGAACAGCTCGTCAGCGGTTTTCCAGTTCCATCCCACCATCGCTTCCGGCAGGAATCCCGCTTCTGTCAGGTCCGGCGAGAGCTCGAGCGCCTCCAATACCTTGACGGCGTTGGGCGTCATCTGCACGCCCGCGCCTACCTCGCCAAATGCGGCTGAACGCTCGTAAACATGGTAATCGATACCGAGGAGATCGAGACTGCGCGCCAACGCCACGCCACCGATACCGCCACCGACGATGGCTACATGGAAGTTGTTTCGCATCATGGCTCCTGTTCGGACTACGAGTTGTTCAGATATCCAGATCGAGTGTGGTCAGCCCACGTGAGCAGCAGGCCATCATCACGGCAGACGTTGCGCGCGCAGCGGGCGGAATGACCTGATCGCGATGATCGACGCTTCCCGACAGCACGCGCACCTCGCATGCGCCGCAGACGCCCTCCTCGCACGAATAGGAAAGGTCAATTCCGGCGGTCAAACAGGCGCTCAGAACGGTCTCGTCGGGGCCCACATCAAGCGACCGACCCGAACGCGCGAGGCGGATCGAGAAGCTGCCGGAAGGCCCGGTCTGTATCGGTGCTGCAGCGAAGCGCTCGCGATGAACGAGTTCGAGCGGTCGCTGCGCGGTCAGTTCATCAAACGCATCGATCATGCGCGTCGGGCCGCAGCAATAGAGCGGCGCATCGTCCGGAACATTGGCAAGCACGTCGGCGAGCCGGGGCGCCGGCCCGCTTGTCTGATGCAAGCGGACGCTGCCATTGCTGACGGCGGCGAGTTCGGCATGAAACAAAGCTGCTTCAGGCTGACGTGCCCAGTAGTGCAGTTGCACCAGGCGTTTTTCTAAAACGAGTTTGCGATACATCGAAATGATCGGCGTGATGCCGATGCCGCCGGCAAACAGATAGCTGGTGGTCGCAGCCGGGCGGAGCGCAAACAGATTTCGCGGCACCGAACACCGATAGGTTTCTCCAGGGACAGACAAACGATGCCATGCCCGCGAGCCGCCCCTGCCTTCAACTGCTTCCTGAACTGCGATGTCGTAACTGCCCGGACTCGACTGCGGCCACAGCAACGAATATTGCCGCAACAGGCCTGGAGCGACTTCGAGATCGAGATGGGCGCCTGGTTCGATCGCCGGCAGCGGTCTGCCGTCGCACGACGCGAGCCGATAGAGATTGATCCCGGGCGCGCCGTATCGCACTTCCACAAGTCGCAGCGTCAGGCCGAGCTCAGATGACGCCATAGGTGATACCCTTGGCGCGCAGCCAGGTACGGTAGCGCTGGCCCATCAGATCAGTGCGGTGGTGCAACTCGTAGCGCAACTGGGTGGGAATGCGCTCGGGTCGCTGGGTCTCGACGATTTCGCGATCCTGGTTGAACACCACATCCGCCCGATCGCGGACCGATTTTGGATCTGGATGCGGATTGACGTTCATCGCTGCGCAAACGCGCGCGATGGTGGTCTTCTCATCGACGGGCTGGCAGACGAAAAACGTCGCAAACAAGTTGGACTCATCGGAGGTGATGTTGCCGTTCTTGTCTGCTTCCTGCGTGCGCTTGGAGAAGTAGGCCACCAACGGACGAAACGTATGGTAGGTGTAAAACGCCATCAGCGGCACGCCGCGCGCGTCGCCCCACGGCTGGAACACTTTGATCTCGGACGAACGCAGGCCGATATCGTCTTCGAACACATCGTACGGATCGAGTCGATCGGGATTGTCCATGACGCCGTTGAGGCCGGCATGGACGAACGGGAAGTGGCTGGCATCGATGAAGTTCTCGATGGAGCGAAATCCGTTAGCGGCATACTTATAGGGCCCGCTATGGACCTTCGTGAAGCTCGGATCGTCCCACTGCGGGAATACCGGGATATCCCCCGTCGGTTCACCGAGACACACCCACACGAAGCCGTAGCGCTCGATGGCCTGGTAGGGAAACGCGCGCGCCTTCTTCATCGGTGCTTCGTCCGGCGCGGCAGGCATCAATGTGCAGCGACCGCCGCCGTCATACTCCCAACCGTGATAGGGGCAGACGACGCGGTCGTTCTTGATCCAGCCTTTTGAGAGCCGGGCACCGCGATGGATGCAGAGATCCTCCCAAACATGGATCTCGCCATCAGCCGAACGCCATCCAATCAGATCACGCTCCAGCAGTCGGACCGGTTGAATTTTCTCGGCAACGAAATCGGACGAATAGCCGACCACGTGCCAGTCATTCAGCAGAACCGGGTCCTGACAACCATCGTCCGCAGTAATTGGCTTCTGAGCCGACAGGGTCATGACAGACATTCGAACTCCTTCATCCTCGCTGCGCAGATCATTAACTGGCCAGCCATATAATTCTTTTGTTGGCCAATTATATAATTCTGTGTAGCAATCCCCGTGCCAACGCGGGAAAGCGGGTCGCGCGAAGCCAGAGGCGGAATTCTGGAGTGCGGGATGAGCGCCATCGCGGTTCGCGCACATCAAATGCTTTGATTGTGAGCGCAGGTTGCTCGAAATACTGCCAGTGAGCTGGACGAGGAAACGTAGATGAACCGTATCTCAGGCCGTCGCGGCGTGTCATCCACCGCGCCGGCCGTTAAGCGCCCCGGCCGTCCTGAAGGCGGCAACGGCACGATGCGAACCGTCATACTGGATGCCGCAGAGGTTGAGTTTGCCAATCAAGGCTATGCAGGCACAACGCTGCGCGGCATTTCCGATCTGGCGGGCGTCACTCAGGCGCTCATCACCTATTATTTCGGCTCCAAGTTCGGCTTGTTCAGCGAAACCTTTCTGCGGCGTGCAACGGTGATCGCAGAGGCACGGCTCGAAGCTCTGACGAAATTGCAGGCGGAAGGAAGAGCCGACGATGTCGGGGCCATCGTTGCCGCCTTTCTGCAGCCGGTGCTGGAATTGCGCGCAACGAAACAGGGCCCCGCTTTCCTGCGGCTGCATGCCCGGTTGCACACCGAACCGCCAAACCTGTCCTACGATTTGCGCAAGACCGCTTATGACGAGTCGACCAATCTCTATATCGCGCAACTCCACAAGGCGTTGCCACATCTGTCGCGCTTCGACGTGCAGTGGCGGATGACGTTGATGATCGGCACCTATCTCTACGCCCTCTCAGACACCAATCGCCTGGAGGACATGGTGCCCGAGGTCTACGACCCGAAAGACGATGCCAGATTGATGGCCGAGACGGTCGCCTTCATCACCGGCGGCATGTGTCGCGATATGCCTGAACTGGCCCTACCCGCCAAAGCCCGAAGCACGAAGCGTGCAGCGCGCTAGCGAGGCTGCGCCGTGGTCACGGAAGGCGCGTGGCGGCGCGAGCCGGCTTTACCCGGCCCGCGTTGTTGGCTTACGGCCTACTCTAGTGCAAGCCCCCTCGTCTCAACGTCCATCAGCTTGATGCAGCCGGCGGCGACGACGAGGAAGGCGGAGATGGCGACCAGTGCCAGCGTGAAGTTGGTGGTCATGAGCGGAGCCACCACCGACGGCGCAAGCAAGCCGCCCGCACGCGCCATGGCACCGGCCGAGCCCATGCCGCTGGCGCGGAGACGGGTCGGGTAAACCTCGGGCGTGAAAGCATAGATGCCGGCCCAGGTGCCCAGCAGCGCGAAGCTCATCAGCAACGTCGTGCCGACCACCACCACGCTGGACGACGTACCCAGTCCGTAGATGAGACATCCGAGCGCACTCAGCAGCAGGAATCCCACCAGCGTCGGCTTGCGGCCCCAGCGTTCGACGCCGTAAGCGGCCAACGCAAAGCCGGGCAACTGCACCAGCGCGATCAGAATGAGGAAGTACTGGCCGCGCATAAAACCGTAGCCTTCGGCCGACAGACGCACCGGCAGATACACGAACACACCGTAATACGAGATCGAGATGGTGAACCATGCGATCAGCAGCAGGATCGAGCGGCGGCGCAGCTCGGGCGAGAACAGTGCGAAGGCTGACTGCGGCTTCTGTTCTTCGGGCTGCAGAGGACCGATCTGCACAGCATTGCCATTGCCGCGCGCCATACGCTGGATGACGTCGCGCGCCTCCTCCGATCGCCCGGTCCGATTGAGATACATCGGCGATTCCGGCACGAAAAAGCGAACCAGGATGCCGATCAATGCGGGCACGCCGGTAACGAAGAAAATCGTGCGCCAGGCGTCGCCGCCCTGCGTTCCCGCGAACAGAGCGATGATTGCGAGCGCCACCGTGCCCACGGCCCAGAACGACTCCAGCCAGACCAGCCAGCGGCCGCGGCGGTCGGACGGCAGAAACTCCGCCATCATCGCATAGTCCACCGGCAGCGTTCCGCCGACGCCGATGCCCGTCAGCAGGCGCGCGACCAACAGCCATTCGAAGCTCGGCGCGAAAGCCGACGCGACACCGAAGGCGGCATCGATCAGAACGGCGGTGAGCAATACGGGACGGCGGCCGTAACGGTCGGCCATCCGCCCGAAGACGAAGGCACCGATCAGCATGCCGACGAAGAAAATCGTTCCGGTCTGCAGCGCCTGCGGAATGGTGATGCCGAAGCTCTTGGCGATCGATGGCGCACTGAAGCCGATCGCCAGCACCTGCATCGCGTCGGCCGCCCAGACCAGAGCGAAAATGATGAACAGCTTGCGTTGAAACCAACCGACACCCGCCTGGCGGATGCCTTCGTCAACTGTGATGAATGGCTGAGACAAGAGAGCAGTCCTTTTGCTGAACGGGATCGATAAGGTTGAAAACAAGGCGCGGTTCTGCATTCAGTCGAATCTGCGCGGAGATCGACCGTTGCCAGACGTTGAAAACTTCGGGACATCCCGTCCCGCACACCACATTGACGCAGTGTGCGAGACTAGACTTTGAGACTAGCGCGCGACCTGCATTTCCTTCACGGCAATGTCGCCATCGAGCACGATCGGCTTGTCGTCGAGAAACAGCGAGCAGCCACGCATCGGAATATCGAGATGGCAGGCGGTGTCGTTGGGACCGCCGAGTTCGTTGTTCGGGCCGGTCGAGAACATCACGTTGCCGTAATACGATCTCGGCTCCATGCCCATGCCGCCGGGAAATTCACCGGGCACCATGGCGTGCCATTTGGCATTGCGGTTGAGCCCCCAGCCGACATGGCTCATGCCCATGCCGCGTGGATCGTTGAACGCGTCCATGTAGGACTTCACGAGTTCGGCTTCGAGACCGCCGCGGATGTCGGTGATCCAACCCTTCTCGATCGTGTAGGTGATCGGCTCGCGCACATAGATGTTCTGCGGCAGCAGGATGTCGCCAGGCGCCACCACGATGGTTCCATCGACACCGTCGTCATCGCCGCCGGTGAACACGAAGCCCGACGGCCAGTGGTCCCACCGGCCGGGTTTGTCGGTGCAGGCATATTCGGCAATGGTCGGATAGGTGTTGAGCTTGTAGGTGACGTCGGTGCCATGCGGCGAAGTGATCCGCATCACTTTCGCCTTTTCCAGGATCTCGGCGCCGACTTCGACGCGCTCGCGCAGTTCCTTGGTCGGCAACATGCGCGCCAGCAGTTCCGGCGGCTCGACGGCGGTGAGGATGCGCGTGCCTGCGGCCTGAATGGCCATCTGTTCCGGGCTGAACAGCAGGAAGATGCAATCGATCAGCATGTCGGCGGCTTTCAGCGCCTCGACAGCCTCCGGCATCGAGGCCAGCCCGGTTTGTCCGACCGCCCA
>SDZE01000630.1 GCA_004173095.1 Bradyrhizobiaceae bacterium | reverse complement strand
CTCGAACAGCGCCTGCTCTGGTGCATGCAGAACATCCAGGGTCTCGACACCAAGGATGTCGTCGCGCGCCGCTTCTCTGGTCCGGGCCGCGCGTCCGACATGGAAGATCTCGTCGCCTACATCGCCAACAAATCGAACGGCATGAAGATCGACATTCCGCTGAGCCATCCCAAGGAACAGGAAATGGCCGCAGTCGGCGAAGCCCTGTTCTATCGTCGCGGCGGCGTCAATGATTTCTCCTGCGCTACCTGCCACGCCGACGAAGGCAAGCGCATCCGGCTGCAGGGATTGCCGCAGTTTTCCAAGCCCGGCAAACCGGCGCAGGAAACCATGGGTGGCTGGCCGACCTATCGCGTCTCGCAAGGCGCGCTGCGGACCATGCAGCATCGGTTGTGGGATTGCTTCCGACAGCAGCGCTGGCCCGTTCCGGAATATGGCTCGGATGCGCTGACCGCCCTCACCTCTTTCCTGCAAAAACAAGCGGCGGCTGGCGAAATCAACGTCCCGTCAATCAAGCGATAGGGAGACACGAGATGAAACGCGCTTTGACACTCGCCGCGCTCGTTATCGCCGGCTCCTTCGCCACGGCCGCATCGGCCCAAACTGCCGCCAAGGCGCCGGATCCGGCGCTGCCGAGCGCCGAAGCCGACAAGATCACCAAACGCGAACTGGCGCGCGTGGTGTATCCCGCTGATGGCAAATTCCTCGGCAACTGGAAGGAAGGCGCGAAGATCGCCAATAACGGCCGCGGCGGTCAGTTTTCCGATCCGCCTGGTACCGTGGCCGGCGGCAACTGCTATGCTTGCCACCAGATGGAGCAGAACGAAGTCAGCTACGGCACGCTGGGGCCGAGCCTGACGAATTACGGCCGGGATCGCAAATACGATCCGCAGGAAATCAAGAACGCCTTCACCAAGGTCTATGATTCCCAGGCCGTGTTCGCCTGCTCCAACATGCCGCGGTTCGGCGTCAACAACGTGCTCAGCGAACAGCAGATCAAGGATATCGTCGCCTTCCTGTTCGATCCGGAATCGCCGATCAACAAATAGCGCGAACCGAGAACGGATCGACATGAAGATGAGATACGCGTGCCTGGCTCTCGTCCTGTCGGTCTTCGCGTCCTCTGCCGCCAGGGCTGAGGAAGCGACCGTCAGCTACAAATCCATCGGGCTTGAACTGGCGCTCGACGCTGCGCGTGCGGCCCTGCAGGATTGCCAGAAACGCGGCTATCAGGTGGCGGTCGCCGTGGTCGATCGCTTTGGCACGCCACAAGTCTTGCTGCGCGATCGCTTCGCCGGACCGCACACGCCGCCGACCGCGACCGGCAAGGCGTGGACCTCGGCGACCTTCCGCAACAGCACCACCGGGCTCAATGCGATCAGCCAGCCCGGCATGATGCAGGCGGGGCTGCGCAACCTCCCTAACGTGGTGATCATCGGCGGCGGCGTCATGATCGAAGGCGGCGGCGCGATGCTCGGCGCCATCGGCGTCTCCGGCGCGCCGGGTGGCGACGCGGATGAGCTCTGCGCCAAGGCTGGTATTGCCGCGATCCAGGACAAGCTCGATTTCTGAATCGCGACTTACGCCTGCTTCTTCAGCCACTCAGGAAACGTCGCGGTCTCATAGCCGTTCTGGCGTACGTAGCGGAACATCGCGAGAAACTCCGTCGGCTCCAGCAGCCCGGGCATCCGCACCACTTCCCGTGCCTGCCCGCTTTTTGCAGCAAGCCCGTCTGTGGTCTCCGGAAAGAACTGGATCGTCGGTGTGAAGCGAATGCCGTAGGATTCGCCGAAGGCTTTCTCGCCGCGCTTGCGGCCGTCGAAATCGGTCACCTCGCGCGAACCGATGTGATTGAGATGCAGGATCTCGAAATTGTCGCGGATGTAAGTCTCGATCTTCGGATCGGTCATGTAGCTCTCATGCATGCGCTTGCAGGCCGGGCATCCCTTGAGACCCCACATCACAGCGAAGCGCTTGCCTTTGGCTGTTGCCCCCGCGAGATCCTCGGAGAGATCGAGGAAGCTCTCCAGATACCAGTCCATCTGATAGAGCCCGTCATCGCCAAGCTTCGCTTTGGCCGATGCCGGCGCACCGCGCAGTGCGGCCACGCCGAGGCCGATCGCTGCGAGTACATGCCGTCTGGTGATCACGCCAGTGCCGTTGGACGCTCGCTTGGACATTCGATCCTCCCGCTTTTGCATCATCCGATAGTACCAAGGGTCGGAAACGTCTCCAGCATCCAGCCCGAAATGCGCGGCATGGCGCCAGTCAAAAACAGAACACCGGTCAGGACAAGGCCGACGCCGATCACCTTTTCGATCGTTGCCATGTGCCGACGCAGCCGCGCCATCAGCCGCATGAACGGCCCCGAAAACAATGAGGCGAGCATGAACGGGATGCCGATGCCGAGCGCATAGGCCGCCAGCAGCAACGCACCCTGCATCGGCGCGCCCTCAGCACCTGCGACCATCAGAATGGCGGCCAGGACCGGGCCAACGCACGGTGTCCAGCCGAAGGCGAAGGCAAGGCCAACCAGATAGGCGCCAAGGAAACCCGCGGGCCTGCGCACCGCCTGAAACCGCGCTTCGCGAAACAACAGTCCGATCCTGAAGATGCCGAGGAAGTGCAGCCCGAGAATGACGATCAGCACGCCGGCGATGACGGCCAGCGTATCGAAATAGGCTGTGATCGCCTTGCCGATCAGCGACGCCGATGCGCCCAGTGCGACGAACACGGTCGCGAAGCCCAGCACGAAAGCAAACGACAGCGCGACCACCCGCGTGTTCGGTCGCCAGCCCGCCTGCCCCTTGTGGTCATCGAGTTCGTCGAGACTGACACCTGCAAGAAAGCACAGATAAGGCGGTACCAGCGGCAGAACGCATGGCGACAGGAACGACAACAGACCCGCGCCCAGCGCACCAAGAAAGGAGATTGAGGACAGCACGGCGGATCCGGATCTGGCGTAAATATTCAAATTCGTGTATGTGTAACATATGACACGGAATTTGCCTTTGAAAACCTTGTTGCGCGCCATTTTGTGGGCGGCTGCAGCCGCACTGTCGCCCGGCGTCGCTGCCGCGTCGGAGCTCGTGATGTTCGAGCGCGACGGCTGCGTCTGGTGCGCGCGCTGGAATCGCGAGATTGCGCCGGTCTATGACAGGACCGAGGAGGCGAAGGTCCTTCCGTTGCGCCGCATCAATATGGATCGCGACAAGGAGCCGGGCGTCCTGTTGGCCTCGCCTGTCCGCTTCACGCCCACATTTCTGATTGTCGATGACGGCCACGAGATCGGCCGCATCACCGGCTACATGAATGACGAATCCTTCTGGGGCCTGCTCGGAAAGTATGCTTCCAGACTGACTAACCCACAGCCCAAAGCCAATCGTTCCTGACGCGCGACATTCAATGGCGGGACACCGCGATATCATGACCTCGATCATCCCATCCGAACTCGAAGACGAACTGCGCGACGGCGCCGAATATTCGCCCGAACTCGATCAGCTGATGCGCAAGGCCCGCAAGGCGAGCAATTTCCTGAAAGCGATCTCGCACGAAAACCGCCTTCTGCTGCTGTGTCTTCTGGCCGAGCGAGAACGCTCGGTCTCGGAGTTGGAGAACATCCTGTCACTGCGGCAGTCGGCCGTGTCGCAGCAACTTGCGCGTCTGCGCTACGACGGCATGGTAGAGACCCGCCGCGACGGCAAGACGATCTATTACAGCCTGGCCAGTGATGACGTGCGAAGCGTTATCTCGGTCATTTACGATATCTTCTGCGCTACCCCGCCACCGACGACCAAAAAATAGCGCCGCCGAACCGGCAGGCAGAGGCGCGCGGCCCGTCAGGCCAGCACACCTCACATCGGGAGGAGACCCATGCAGAACATATCTGCCTGGTTAGCGGCGCTGGCTGGCTTTGCCATCGGCGCCATCGCAGGATTTGCCGTGCGACGCGCGCGCCTTTGCACATTTGGCGCGATCGAAGACACGTTGATGGGCGGCGATTATCGTCGCTTGAAGATTTTCGGATTGTCGCTCGGCGTCGCCGTCCTGGGCACCCAGGCATTGATCGTGTCCGGATTCCTTGCGCCCGAAAACACCACTTACGTTCCGACAGCTCTCCCCGTTGTTTCCATCGTGATCGGCAGCATCCTGTTCGGCATGGGGATGGCGATGGTCGGCACCTGTGGCTTCGGATCGCTGGTCCGGCTCGGCACCGGCGATCTCAGAAGCCTGATGGTGGTCATCGTGCTGGGGGCTACGGCTTATGCGACGCTGCGAGGGCTGTTCGCCGACCTGCGTATCAATCTACTCGAACAGATGTCGATCAGCATGCCGGAGGGCCTTCGCTCCGACTTTGCGTCATTGCTGACGCAGGCCACTGGCCGCGATCTGCGGGTGCCGTTTTCGGTGCTCACAGGCAGCGGCCTGTGCTGGCTGGCGCTGAGCGATCGGCGCCTGCGCCGTGCACCGCGCCTGCTCACTGCCGGTATCACCCTGGGACTGCTGACCATCGCCGGCTGGCTCGTCACGGTCGGGCTCAACGATGATTTCGCCAGCCCGCTGCGTCCGCAAAGCCTGACCTTCGTCTCGACCATCGGCAAAGCATTCTATGCAGGCTTGCTCAATGTCGCGAACTTCGCCGACTTCGGCGTCGGCAGCGTGTTCGGCGTCATCGCGGGCGCATGGGCAGCGGCATGGTTCGCCGATGAATTACGCTGGGAAGCCTTCGACGACGATCATGAAATGCGCCGCCATCTGGTCGGCGCCTGCCTGATGGGCACCGGCGGCATTCTGGCCGGGGGCTGCACCATCGGTCAGGGCATCACCGCGGGATCGATGCTGGCGCTGTCCTGGCCGATCGCCGTCGGAGGCATGATCCTTGGCGCGCGGATCGGCATCGCGATCCTGGTCGACGGCTCGGCCCGCGACATCATCCAGCGCAACTGGATGCTGCTGGCGCGGAAGGCGCCGCCGTC
>SDZE01000164.1 GCA_004173095.1 Bradyrhizobiaceae bacterium | reverse complement strand
TCGGAACGCGAAGTGGAAATGTTCTGGGGCCTGCACGGCCGCATCTTCTACATGGCGATCCGCCGCTTCGTCTATGAAACGCCGACGCCGGAGCAACTGGACGACATCGTGCGCGATGCCGTCCGCGTGTTTCTGGAAGGGTCAAAGCCGCTGATGCGGGAGATCGTGGCAGCGCGCTAGCACGTCCTCGGCGCTACAGCGACACCGCGTAGTGCTCGTATTCGTCGCGCACCAGAACGATGTGATCGCGCATCGCCGTGCTGGCGCCGCCCTTGTCGCCGCGCAGGATGGCCACGACGACGCGGTCATGCTCGGCATGCGACTTGGCGAGGCGGCCGAGATTGCGAAACTGGGCGCGCCGGAACGGCTGCACGCGCACCCGCGTCGCCAGCGTGATCTCGGCGATGTAGTCGTTCTGCGCGCCGCGGTAGATTGCGTTGTGGAAGCACTCGTTCACCGCATGGAAGCGCTCCGGATTGCCGTCGTAACTGAGCACGCGCAGCTCCTCATGGATGGCTTCAAGCGCGTGGCGTTGGGCGGCCGGCATGCGCTCTGCCGCCAGACCCGCGCAGAGCGCCTCGAGTTCGGCCATCGCTTCGAACATCCCTGTGAGACGTTCGATGGACGGCTGGGCCACCACGGCGCCCCGATGCGGCCGCGACTCAATCAGGCCGCTGGTGGTGAGTTGCCGCAGCGCCTCGCGCACCGGCGTGCGCGACACGTTGAAACGCTGGGCCAGCTCGGTTTCATCGAGGGGCGCGCCCGGCGGCAAGGCGCCGCGCACGATCTCGTCTGAGAGTTGCTGCCGAAGTTCTTCCGCGCGTGTCAGCTTGACCGGGACGGTACTGCCAGCCGCCCGCGCGCTGCGACGCGGTTTGTCCGGCTGGATCAGCACGTCGTCGAAACTCATCTCAGCTCACGCCTTCGATGCCTGCGGGTCGTCGATCAGGCTGACAGAGGCCGCCACGATTCGCCAGCCTTCGGGACAGCGGACCCAGGTCTGCATCTGGCGACCGACCTTGCCCGGGGCATTGTCGCGATAGAACAGCGTCGATGCCACCGCGGTATCGCGGCCATAGGCGGTGATCACCGTGCGCTCGGTGCGGCGCATCAGGCCGACCGGCGAGCGCGCGCCGCGAAAGGCCTGGATCTCGTCATAACCATAGAGATTTTCGCCCATGCCATAGCGAATGGTGCGCGGATCGTTGCGAAACAGTTCGCCGAGCACGGCGGTGTCATTGGTGGTCAACGCTTTCTCGTAGCGCGCAAAGGCGGCGCTCACTTCGGCGATGACGTCTGCCAGATCGATATCCATGTCCAACCCTGTTTATTGAAATGCTTTTGCATGCGGTGCGGCGACGATGCCGGCCTGTTGCAGATGATAGGCGACGCGCAGCGCGATGTCTTCACGCCAGGGAGCCGCGATGATCTGGACGCCGATCGGCATCGGATCGAGCGGCACCGGCACGGCGACCACCGGCAGGCCGATGAAGGAAATCGGCTGGGTGTGAATGCCGATATTGGCGCGCACGGGCAATTCGACACCGTCGAGCTCGAATGTCGCCTGACCGATTTTCGGCGCGACGCACGGCGTCGCCGGCGCGATGATGACATCCACCATCTGGAAGATCTCAAGCACCCTGGCGCGATACCAGCGGCGGAATTTCTGCGCGCGGTCGACCAGTGGCGCCGGCACCATGGCGCCGGCAAGGAGCCGGTCGCGCACCGCGGGATCGAAATCGGCCGCACGTTTGCGCAGGCGGTCGAGATGCAGCGATGCGCCTTCGGTGGTCGAGATCAGATAGGCGGCGGCACGGGCCCGCGCGACTTCGGGAAGTTCGACGGTGTTCGTCACACCGAGCGCCTTAATGACGCTGGCGACCGCCTCCTTCGCCTCCGACATCAGATTGTTCTGAAAATAGCCGCCGGCGGCAGCGATGCGGAGATCGCCGATATGCTGCCCGATCAGCGGCGAGACCGTCTCGACCGGCCGCGCCGTGCAGGCGGCGTCGTCGGCATCCGCGCCCTGCATGGCGTCGTAGGACAGCGCAAGATCCTCGACATTGCGCGCGAACGGACCAAGGTGATCGAAGCTCGCGACGAAGGGAAACGAGCGCGCCCGCGACAACCGGCCATAGGTCGGTTTGAGGCCGAAGATGCCGCAGAACGACGACGGCACGCGGATCGAGCCGTTGGTATCCGAGCCGAGCGCCAGCGGCACCAGGCCGCCGCCGACGGCGCCGCCGGAGCCGCCCGATGAGCCGCCGGTCATCCGCGTGATGTCATGCGGATTGCGCGAGGCACCGTCATGGACATTCTCGCCGGTGAAGTCGTAGGCGTATTCGCCCATGTTGAGCGCGCCGACCAGGATCGCACCGGCGGCCTCCATGCGCTCGACCAGCGTGGCGTCGCGCGATGCGGGCGGCCGGCTGCGATTGATCTTGGAGCCGGCGCGGGTCGGCAGCCCTTCGATGTCGAACAGATTCTTGACGGCAAATGGCACGCCGGCGAGCGGACCGAAGCTGTCGCCTTTCGCAATCGCGGCATCGAGCGCACGCGCCGTGGCACGGGCGCGGTCGGCCGTCACGTCGGTGAATGTATTGAGAATCGGATTGTGCCGTTCGATCTTCGACAGAGCGACGTCGACGACCTCCAGCGCGGAGACCTGCTGCGCAGAGACGGCCCTGGCGATCTCCGAGGCCGGGCGCCAGGCGCCTTCGGATGTGAGGATGAGATCAAGCGACATAGATGCTGGCCGGTTCGGATTCGTCGGGAAGCGGAAATTCGTCAACCAGACGCGCCATCCGCAGCGACAGCTCCAGATTGATCCGCACCGCAGGTTTCCATTCCGGTTGGATCGGCAGCGACAGCGCCGACGCCACCGCATCGATATAGTCGTTCAGTCCGTCGCTCATGCCCGGTCCTTTCAATGTACCGGCAGCGGCGGATGCGGGATCGCCGTCAGCAGCTGCTTCGTATAGTCGTCCTGCGGATTTTCCATCACCGTCTCGGTCGCACCCTGCTCGACGATCCGCCCGGCGCGCATCACGATGACACGATCGCACAGCAAGCGCACCACATTGAGATCGTGCGAGACGAACAAATAGCTCATCCCCATCGATCGCTTGAGATCCTGCAGCAGATTGAGCACCACCGCCTGCACGGAGACGTCGAGCGCCGCGGTCGGTTCGTCGAGAATGATCAGCTTCGGCTGCAGCGCGATGGCACGCGCGATGCCGACGCGGGCCTTCTGGCCGCCGGACATCTGATGCGGGAAGCGATCCAGCAGATCGAGCGGCAACCCGACCTGCCGCGCCAATTCCTCGCACCGCGCCCGCAACGCATCGGCGCCCTTGATGTCGCCGAGCTGCATGATCGGATCGGCGATGGCCCGCGCCGCAGTGAAGCGCGGATTGAGGCTGTCGGTGGGATCCTGGAACACCATCTGGATGCTTTTGCGCAGCGGCAGCCGCGCGAACGACTTCGGCGCGATCTCACCGATCTCGTCGCCATCGAACGCGATGCGGCCCGAGGTCTTGTCGATCAGCCGCATCACCATCATCGACGTCGTCGATTTGCCGCAACCGGATTCACCGACCAGGCCGACGCTCTCGCCGCGATCGACGCTGAAACTGATGCCATCCACCGCGCGGAACACATCTGGCTCCGGTGCGGGCTTGCGCGCGAACAGTTTTGCCAACGTCGCCGTCGCCCCCTGGCGGGGATATTCCTTGACGAGATTGTCGATGATGAGAAGTGGTGAGCTCTTCTCCTTCTCCCCGCTTGCGGGGAGAAGGCCGGGATGAGGGGCGGCCTCCACAGACCCTGATGCTCGCGGAGACTCCCCCTCACCCGCCACGGCTTCGCTGCGCTTCGCCGTGTCGACCTCTCCCCGCAAGCGGGGAGAGGTGAACACCGCCGGCATCGCGGCGCGCTCTTCGGCGGGCAGCAGATCGCGCAGCGAGACGCCGAGGCGCGGCGTCGCCTGCATCAGCTTCTTGGTATAGGCGTGCTGCGGATTGGCGAAGATGTCGGCGGACAACGCCGTCTCCACCACCCGCCCCTTCTGCATCACCACCACGCGGTCGCAATAGGCGGCGGCAAGGCCAAGATCATGCGTGATCAGGATCGTGGACATGCCCCGGCTCTTGGTAAGCTCGGTGATGAGATCCATCACGGCTTTCTGCGTCGTCACGTCAAGACCCGTGGTCGGCTCGTCGGCGATCAGCAGTTGCGGATTGCAGGCCAGCGCCAAAGCGATCACCACGCGCTGGCACATGCCGCCGGACAGTTCGAACGGATAGGCATGATAGCGCTCGCGCGGGCGCGCGATCTTCACCTGCT
>SDZE01000350.1 GCA_004173095.1 Bradyrhizobiaceae bacterium | reverse complement strand
CAGTATCTGGTGCGCACGCCCGGGCAGGTGGCCGGCATCGACGACATCCGCAATGTCGTGATCGGCTCGCGCAGCGGCGTGCCGGTGCGGATCAGCGATGTCGCCGACGTGCAGATCGGAACGGATCTGCGCACCGGCGCCGCCACCCTCGACGGCAAGGAAACCGTGCTCGGCACCGCCATGCTGCTGATGGGCGAGAACAGCCGCACGGTCTCGCAGCGCGTGTCCGCCAAGCTCGACGCGATCGCGCAGACGCTGCCGGAAGGCATCGTCGCCCGCGTGCTCTATGACCGCACCAAACTCGTCGAGGCGACCGTTGCAACCGTCGAGAAGAACCTGATCGAAGGCGCGTTGCTGGTGATCGTGGTTCTGTTCCTGATCCTCGGCAATTTCAAAGCGGCCATCGCCACCGCGCTGGTGATTCCGCTGGCGATGCTGATCACCATCAGCGGCATGGTGGAGAGCAAGGTCAGCGCCAATCTCATGAGTCTCGGTGCCATCGATTTCGGCATCATCATCGATGGCGCCGTCATCATCGTGGAGAACTGCCTGCGGCTGCTCGCCCATGAGCAGCACAAGCAGGGGCGGTTGCTCACCCGTGAGGAACGCTTCGCCACCATCCTTGCGGGCTCGCGCGAGGTGATCAAGCCGAGCCTGCTCGGCACGCTGATCATCGCCGTGGTCTATCTGCCCGTGCTGACGCTGACCGGCGTGGAGGGCAAGATGTTCACGCCGATGGCGCTCACGGTGCTGATGGCGCTGGCCGGTGCATCGATCCTGTCGATGACGTTCGTGCCGGCGGCCGTCGCGCTGCTGGTGACGGGCAAAGTGACGGAGACAGAAAACGCGTTCATGCGCGGTTGTCGCCGCGTGTATCTGCCGTTGCTCGGGCTTGCGATCCGTTTCCGCGTGGTGGTCGCTGTGATCGCCGTGGCGCTGCTGGTCGTGACCGGCTGGGCGGCGTCGCGGATGGGCGGCGAGTTCATTCCGAGTCTGGATGAAGGCGACGTCGCCCTGCATGCCATGCGGATTCCCGGCACCAGCCTGAGCCAGGGCATCGACATGCAGATGCGGCTCGAAAAGGCGCTGCTTGGACTGCCGGAGGTCAAGGAGGTGTTTTCCAAGATCGGCACGTCCGAAGTCGCGACCGATCCGATGCCGCCCAACGTCGCCGACACCATCGTGATGCTGAAGCCGCGCGATCAATGGCCGGATCCCAAGCGCAGCAAGGCCGATCTCGTCGCCGCCATCGAACGCCAGGGCGAGCTTCTGCCGGGCAATGTCTATGAACTCACGCAGCCGATCCAGATGCGCTTCAACGAATTGATCTCCGGCGTGCGCAGCGATGTCGGCATCAAGATTTTCGGCGATGATCTCGACAGGTTGCTGGAAACCGCCGGCAAGGTCGAAGCCGTGCTGCGCGGCGTGCCGGGTGCTGCGGATGTGAAGACCGAGCAGGTGAGCGGTCTGCCGATCCTGACCGTCAAGCTCGATCGTCCGGCGCTGGCGCGGCTCGGCCTCAGCGTGCAGGACGTCCAGACCATCGTCGAGACCGCGGTGGGCGGCAAGAAGGCCGGCCTCGTCTTCGAGGGCGATCGGCGTTTCGATCTGGTGGTGCGGTTGGCCGAACAGATGCGCTCCGATGTCGAGGCGTTGCAGAACCTGCCGATCCCGCTGCCGGCCGTGGACACGCCGGGCCCGACAACGACGGCGACGACAACCCGCGTGGTGCTGAACAGCAACGCCGCGCTGGCGCAGATGCGCTACACGCCGCTGTCGGCGGTGGCGTCCATCACGGTGGCGCCGGGGCCGAACCAGATCAGCCGCGAAAACGGCAAGCGCCGCGTCGTGGTGTCGGCCAATGTGCGCGGGCGCGATCTCGGCTCCTTTGTCAGCGATGCGCAGGCGCAGGTCGCCGCGCAAGTGAAGCTGCCGTCGGGCTACTGGCTTGGTTGGGGCGGCCAGTTCGAGCAATTGTTATCCGCCACCGAGCGCCTGACCATCGTGGTGCCCGTCGCCCTGGCGCTGATCTTTCTGCTGCTGTTCATCAGCCTCGGCTCGGCGGCGGATGCGGCGCTGGTGTTCAGCGGCGTGCCGCTGGCGCTCACGGGCGGCGTCGCCGCATTGCTGCTGCGCGACATTCCCCTGTCGATCAGCGCCGGCATCGGCTTCATCGCGCTGTCCGGCGTCGCCGTGCTCAACGGCCTGGTGATCGTCACCTTCATCGAGCGCTTGCGCTTGGAGGGCATGAAGATCATCGATGCCGTCCGCGAAGGCGCGCTGACACGCCTGCGCCCGGTGATGATGACGGCGCTGGTCGCCTCGCTCGGCTTCGTGCCCATGGCCATCGCCACCGGCCCCGGCGCCGAAGTGCAACGCCCGCTGGCCACAGTGGTGATCGGCGGCATCATCTCCTCCACCATCCTCACCCTGCTGGTGCTGCCCGCGCTCTACATCCTGTTCCGCCGCGAGACGCGCCCCAACTCATCGTCCGTAGGGCCGTGAGGCGCAGCCGTCATTGGCGGCGGCGGTGACTGCCATGGCGTTGGATGAAAGTGTCCCTAGTTCGCTCTTAGCGATCTCGGCTATTATTCCTTGAAGCAGGTAGCAAATGAGATGAGTCCACGATCATCAAAGTCCTTTCCCGTTGAGGTTGTGTCGGTTAACTTTCCAAAATATTGAGGAGAGCAAGATGGCCGCAAGGACGAAGGTTGCAAAGAAAAATCCGGTCATGGATACCGCAGGGGTTGTTCAGCCGACGCCGGAAGAAATTGCGGCCGCTCAGAATCTCCAAATCGTGGATATGCCAGAGTGGTACGCGTCGGGTGCTCAATTGGTAATTGCAGGTAACGATGCCCAATTAATCTTCAACAAGCCTATTTTGCTCGGAGAAGTGATCCACGGCGCTGCGCGAATGTCGCACACGATAGGCCTTGTATCGCAGGTCGGCATGGTGAGGATGAGCTTAGCAACGCTGAAAGACGTGAGCGTCCTTTTAGCCGCTCAGGTTGCAAAAAGGGAGGCTGAGTTCGGTGTCATCGAGACAGACTACACCAAGCAACTGGCACAACTTCAGGCTTCAGAGAAAAAGAAGCACTGATGGACTACATCAAGATAAAGACGGCTGCTGTGTCTGCGGTGACCGAAGTGTATTTATATGATGAGACAATAGCGAAGGTTGTTGTGGGACACCCGGAAATACCTGCGGAACTTCCGAGTATTCAAGACGCGGTGAAGCAAGCCATTGTTAACCCAACCCGAACGAAGCAAGATAGGCCTCGTACGGTTGTTTACATCGATGATGCTACCACGAACGCTGGCGGGGACCCTTTGGTGGTCCCATGCAGGATCGTTGGAGGGACTTCTGCCAGGGTGGCGTCCTTTTACTTCGCATCCTCCGAGAATACGGAGGTTAAGAAATGAACAGCATTCTGGAATTCAAAGTTCTTTACGATCGAGATTCAGATGTACTTTACATCAGCACTCGCGACGCTCCTGCGGCGCGAGGGATTGAGGATTCTCATGGCATCGTTTGGAGATACGACGGCCAAGGAAGTCTTATTGGCGCAACGGTTATTGACTATCACGACCATTGGCACACGAAACGCTCAGATCTAACTGAGGCAATAGCGTCCAAATTTGAAATTCCACAGGGCGCAGCAGAACGCGTTCTGGAGCACGCAAAGGATTTTTGAATGCTCACCTTATCTGGGGCTTGAAGAAAGGTGGATTAGCTCAATTTGTTGAGCAAGAAGAAGGTCGCGGTGCAGGGCGCCTGCTCTCAGGATAAGTTCGATGCTGCGATATCTCAGCTAGCTCCGCAGCAGCAATCGGAAGATCAAACATCGCGTTGTTCATTTGGCGATGGTTCGAGCGGAAGTGAATTCGTTCCGATGGAACTGCATGCATTTCTGCGGCACGCGGATGTGCGCGGAAGTAATCGAATTCTTGGACACGCGCCAGAAGGTCTCAACGTCTTCGCAGCGCCGATAAACGCATTTCCTGCCGCACTGAATGATCTGTAGTCATTGAGAAATGCCATCGGCCTCGCTCCATTGCATCAGCTATGACTGGTGGAGCGCGATAGGCAAATAGCCAACTAGGGCAACGTTCCACTTTTGTTCTTGACAATTTTCCTTCAAGGACTATTATCCCTTTGTCCGGCCTCGGTGAGAGGGGCGAGCGCGATCGTCATGTTCGCGGGGCTGGATGCGGTGGGCGCCAAGGTTGGGGCGTCGCGCGGTGCCTGGAAGACGTTCGCCTGCGGGCGGGACGAAGCCTGCCAGACCTGCCACTGGCGCGGCGATGTCTCACCTTCGGATGGACCGACGCTCGGCCACGTTCG
>SDZE01000069.1 GCA_004173095.1 Bradyrhizobiaceae bacterium | reverse complement strand
CCGCAACAGGGCAGCGTCAGGCCGCGTCCCGGGACACCTGCCACGAAGTGTCTTGAACCGCGTCCACATGCCGCCCTGGTGCTGATGGTCGCCGCGCGGCGAGGCTGCCGAGTGACCCCAGCCCGACAGTTGGGCCGAACTGCCGATGACCATTGCTATCGACGATAAAGATAAACCCGCGATGAGCGCACTCGCATTCGCCATCATCACCACTGGCATTGCCGGGTTTCTCGATGCGGTCGGCTTCACCTATCTATCCGGTCTCTACATCTCCTTCATGAGCGGAAACAGCACGGGCCTTGCGGTCGCGCTGGCTCAGGGACGCGATGCCGTCGTCGTTGCCGCGGCGGCAGTGATCGGTAGCTTCGTCGCAGGCGCCTTCATCGGCACCATACTGCAAGTCTGGAACGTGATGTCCGGCGCGGTCGGCGTCATGCTGATGCAGTTGCTTTTGCTTCTGCTGTCTATGGCTCTGGTCGACCGGGGCGAGCCGTTCGTCAGCCTGTTGCCCGTCTGCCTCGCCATGGGCATGCAGAACGCCGTTGCGCGGTCGGTCTCCGGCGTCGAGACGGGGCGGAGCTTCGTGACGGGCGCACTGTTCGGCGTCGGTCACACGCTGGCACTGGCGACGCGTGGTGCCAGCCATGTGAGGCAAGCCATGGTGCACGCGACTACCTGGCTGGCCTTGATCTGCGGCGCCTTCGTCGGAAGCCTGAGTCTCGCGCAGTTGGGATTGCTGGCGTCCCTGCAGATCTGCGCGCTGTCGATCCTCGTGACGGCGATTTGCGAATGGTGCTGCCGGCCGCGCGTCTCCGTCTGAGCTGCGGCGATTCCGATAGGCGGTATGCAAACCGAAAAGACCTCGCCGCCGACACCTCCGATGATCGACTGACGATGCAGCGAGATCAGGAGATCATCATGAAACCATCGACCGGATTATCCTTCCGTTACCAGCTCGAGAAGCAGAAGCCCCGAACAGGCGCCGGCGGCACGACGCGCGGCGCGTCGGTTCATGAATTCCCCGCCAGCATCGGGATCGCTGGCGTATCGATGCGTCTCGAGCCAGGATCGATTCGCGAGCTCCACTGGCACGCCAATGCCGCTGAATGGGGATACGTAATCTCCGGAAGCTGCCGGACGACGCTGCTCAATCCTGACGGTCCGACGGAGACGGATGTCTTCGGTCCGGGCGATGTTTGGTACTTTCCGCGCGGCTGGGGCCATTCGATCCAGAGTGTCGGCGCCGAAGCTTGTCATTTCATTCTGATCTTCGATAATGGCAATTTTTCCGAAGATCACACCTTCAGCATCACCGATTGGCTCGCGCATACGCCCGGCGCCGTAGTCGAGCAGAATCTCGGCATCGGCGCCGACGTGGTGGCGAAGCTGCCGAAGGGCGAAGCCTATTTCGCCAGCGGACCGGTGCCGAACGATCGATCGACCGATTCGGCGTATCGCAAATATCCCGAACTGGTGAGCCGGCATCGCTACCCGCTGTTGGCCCAGCAGCCGCGGCGCGTGCCCGGTTGCGGCACGCAGTATATCGCGTCCGTCAAGGAATTTCCGATCTCGAAGACCATGGCCGGCTCGCTGTTGACCATCGAGCCCGGCGGGTTGCGCGAGCTGCACTGGCACCCCAACGCGGACGAGTGGCAGTACTACATCGAGGGCAGCGCGGAAATGGCGGTGTTCCTGGCCGAGGGGCAGGTGGTCATCGATCAGTACCAGGCTGGTGACGTCGGCTACGCGCCGATGGGCGCAGGCCACTACATCCGTAACACCGGCGACAGCGTACTGCGCGTGCTGGTGGGCTTCAACAACGGCCACTACCAGTCGAACGATCTGAGCGCATGGATGGCGTCCAATCCGCCGGACGTATTGGCCAGCAATCTTGGCCTGTCGCGGCAGGAGGCATGTGCGCTACCGCGGGAGCCGCTGTTCATGGTCGGCGCGCGGCCGACCGACTGACAGACACTTTCATACGAAATCGGAACGCGCGCGACAGCGCGTGTTGCGAACATACCAACTCAACCAGGAGAACTGCAATGGCTACCATCAAGGTCAAGGACGGCACGGAAATCTACTATAAGGATTGGGGATCGGGTCAGCCCATCGTGTTCTCGCATGGCTGGCCGCTCAGCTCGGATGCGTGGGACGACCAGATGATGTTCCTGGCCGAACGCGGCTACCGTGTGATCGCGCATGACCGCCGCGGCCATGGCCGCTCCAGCCAGCCGTGGAACGGCAATGATATGTCGACCTATGCAGACGATCTCGCAGAGGTCATCGAACATCTCGACCTCTCGTCAGCAGTGCTGGTCGGTCATTCGACGGGCGGCGGCGAGGTCGCCCGCTATATCGGCCGTCACGGAACCAAACGTGTTTCCAAGGCGGTTCTCGTTGCCGCCGTGCCGCCGCTGATGCTGAAGACGTCCGCCAATCCCGGCGGTCTGCCGATGACGGTGTTCGACGAGATCCGCAAGGGCGTGATCGAGGACCGGTCGCAGTTCTTCAAGGATCTCAGCATGCCGTTCTATGGCTACAACCGGCCGGGCGCCAAGGTCTCGCAGGGGGTGCGCGACACGTTCTGGCTGCAGGGCGTCGTGATGTCGATGAAGGGCGCCTATGACTGCATCAAGGCGTTTTCGGAGACCGACTTCACCGAAGACCTCAAGAAGATGGATATTCCCACGATGATCATCCAGGGCGACGACGACCAGATCGTTCCGGTGGCGGATGCGGCAATATTGTCCTCCAAGATCGTCAAGGGTGCGATCCTGAAGATCTATCCGGGCGCCCCGCACGGCCTGGCGCATACGCACAAGGACTTGCTGAACGCCGACCTTCTCGCCTTCATCGAAAGCTGACCCCCGCAGCTATCGATATCGCAAGGCAGGCCGTCGTCTCGTTGAGATGACGGCCCGCATCGGATCAGAGCAACACGTGCCGTTGCCATTGCCATTGCCATCGCAGTGAAGCTAGGCGGAGCGACGTTATCGTGCCCTTGCAATTCGTCGAAACAGAAAGACGAACATGAAAAAGCAGTCGTCGGCGGCCGGGAAGAAGTCCGCCGCGGCAGGCCTGGACGCCGGTTCTAGCGGCGCGACATTGAGGCGGGCGCACCGAATGCACGTCGCCAAGCAGTTGATCGGCCGGGTCGCCTACGACTTCGACGAGGTTCTACATAGCGTGCTCGCCGCCCTTGATACCATGCATGGCCGCATCGAACAGAACAGGCTTGAGGATCTAGGCCCGCTTGTCGATGTAGCATGCACGTCGTTACACCGGGCCGCCGTGCTGTCCCGCTATCTGATGGCGTTTTCCCGCCCCAAAGGCAGTCGCGCGCGACTGGTTAATGCGAACGACGTCATCGGTTCGATGAGTGTGCTGCTCCGAAGCATGCTGGGGTTCGAAGTTGGTCCGGAAATGCACCTGGCGCCGGATCTGCCGAACATGATTTGCGATCCGGTTCACCTTGAAACCGTTGTCTTCAACTTGGCGCTCGATGCGCGGAACGCTATCTACGGACATGGGCGAGTGGTCATCGATACAAGCTGCACGCCGGTCCATCATCGCGCTGTCCACCGCAGTAACCGCAGCTTCATCCGGATCGGCGTCGTTGATACCGGTCGTGTTGAAACCGGACCGTTGATGATCGCCGGCGGTGGTGATCCAGGACAACATCTGGCGAACAAGATCTCCGAAAGTGCCTCGATTCTGATGGCGAGGCATTTCGCCGCTGCGCATCAGGGCCATGTCGACGTGGAGTGTCATGTCGACGAAGGCACCTGTGTTTCACTCTTCTTGCCATGTCTGTCTGAGGATCGCGTCGCGCGTGACGCCGTCGGCCTGTATGCCGCAATGGGGTCCGCTTTGCCGTCTCATCACCTGAAGCATGGATAGCCGGGGGACGTGGCCTGAGACCCGCTTCAGCAGATTGCTGTCATCGTGAGCATGTCAACACGCCGCGGTTAGCGCGGGTAGGGCGGAAGGGGGATCGGCTACGGATTCCCCGTTTCATATGATCGACCCACCGTCGGCATTGACTACGATTGAGGCGGCTCCGGAAGCATGGCGAGGCGCTCCACAATGGCTGCTCCGCGCTGCAACGCCGTTTCCGCTTTCGCAATCAGGGCAATGCATCGGCACTACGGCCTTGCTCCAGGCGCAGTGCAGTCAGCCGCAACGCGGAGGTGGCGATCTGAAACAGATCGTCAAGGTCGTGCATGGGTCCCGTAGCGAGGATATGCTGCGTCTCCAGCTTTCGGATTTGTCGAGCAAGCGCGCGCGTGCTCAGGACATCGCCGCTCGCGAGGAGCGGATGGTCATCATTGTCTTCGTCAGAGGATGGATCGCGCTGGGCAACATCGCGCAAGTCGATAACCAGCCCGGCTGGTGGCGCCATTGGTTGCTCTGGAAAAAGGCGCCTGAGGTCGGCGCTGGGGAATAGACGGTCAGTGGGATCAAACGAACGATCGGTCATAGCTTTCCTCGCTTTGCAAAAGGGTAGGCGCAAGCTCTGCCGACGAGGTCGGCCTTTGCCTTGCACCACTTCGACCTCTCAAGGATAGCGTCGGCGAACGACGTCTCTTTCGCAAAAATGCCCGTCGGTTGCTTGATAGAATGGTTCTGTTGGCCGTTGTTCGCGAAGCTCGCCGTGCGGCTGTGCGCAACGCCAGCGGTGGGGAGTATCGCCGACGAATCGTTTGAACACCGTCGTGAAATGAGCCTGGGTCTGGAAGCCGACGGTCAGCGCGATGTCGACCAGCGAGTTCGGCGTCTCGACCATCAGTTGCTGAGCAAGTTTGATTCGCCTGTGCAGCACGAACTCGCGCGGCCGCAGACCCGTGGCCGCGCGGAATTGTGCAGCGAAATGCATCCGGCTGAGGCCAGCGGCCGCCGCGAGATCCTTCAAGGTGATCGTGCGCGATAGGTGCGTGTCGATGTAATATACCGCCTTTCTGAGGCGCCACTTGGGCAGCGACGTTTTGGACGGGGAGCGGTCTTCGTTCAATCCGCCGACCAGCCGCGTCACAAGCGCCAGCCGGACGGCATCCGCATAGATGAGGCTACTTTCGCTGTCGTTGAGTTCCATGGCCGAGAGCGCGTTGATCAGGTGTTCGACGACCGTATCGGTGCGGAACCGGTGCGGCAGTTCGTGGAGCAATATAGAGCCGGCAGATTGATGGCCTCGGTTCAGGAACGCCGGCACCGCAGTGCAGGCCGCGCCATCGTCGCGCTTTGCTTCATCGGCAAGGCCGCCGAACTTCAATTCGGATTGCGACGCCACGATTGCGTCGTCCAGGGCCTTGTAAGTGCCGACAAGCGTCTCGGGGACCGACAACACGAGACCCAGGCTTTTCAGAACGAATGTGTTGTCGGTCTGCGCACGGTCGCCAGACATCAATCGTCCGTCATGCAACGAAAGATGCCGATGTTCGTCGGTATGACCGCCCTGCGAACCGCGGTCGACGCCGCGGCCTGAATTCAAAGGCATGGTCAGTGCGTAATGCATCATAGCGCCACCCTCGCAAGATTGATGTAACGATCGCGGACGTGGCGGCCATGTCGTTCAGAGCTGCTGCACGCAAGCGCTTCGTTTTCGTGTCATCAGATCTAGTGCGCGTGTTGCGGAGCGTATTTTACATTAGGCGCGTCAATTGTAGCTTTTTCAGCAATCCGAATTAGATCTAGGTATAGGTCGGTTATGCTTATGTAGTTGTCGACTGGGAACCCGGCCGAATCACACGGGGCCGATCGCCTGCTTGAGCTTCTGCGGCGACAGCGGCATGTCGCGAAGCCGGATGCCGGTGGCATCAGCGATCGCATTGGCCAAAGCTGCGCCGGTCGGTCCCTGACCGGTTTCGCCGGCGCCGAGAAACGGCAGGCCGGGGCCGGGCAATACATCGACCTCGATCGATCCCGGCACTTGCGTAAAGCGCGAAATCGGATAGCCGCTCCAGTCGAACGCGGTACGGTGCTCGCGATCGAAACCCGCCGTCTCCCGCGTGGTCCAGCTCAGCGATTGAACGATAGCGCCTTCAACCTGATTGCGGATGCCGTCGGGACTTGCGGCCTGACCGGCGTCGACGGCAGCATGAACGCGTTTCACGGCAATGTTGCCGGTATCGCGATCGACCTCGATTTCCATGGCGACTGCGCAGTAGGCGCCGATGTTCTTGTAACGGGCGAAAGCCATGCCGCATCCGCGACGACCATCGCCGCGTACGCGACCGTCCCAGCCGAAATTGCGGGCGACGGCTTCCATGACATTGCGCGCACGCGCATCGTTCATATGGTTCAAGCGGAACATAAGTGGATCGATGCCGGCGGTGCGTGCCAACTCATCCATGATGCTCTCGATCGAGAATACGTTGAGGTGGGCGCCGAGCGAGCGCAGCGCCGACACGCGCAACGGCATCGTTGGCAGGAAGTGATAGATGACATGCATGTTCGGAAGTGCGTAAAGCGGATTGGCGTTGCGATCGCCATCGCCTTCCGGCATCGGGATCGGCTTCGGTTCCGGCGCGGCAAAGGGGCGCGCCACCTCCTGGCCTGCGAGATATCCGCCGGCACCGACCGGGCGGTTGTTGTGCGGATTGCTCCAGACCTCGTAGTTCCACGATACGATGCGGTTGTCCGCGCCGAGCTTTGCTTCGACCTCCGTCACCATCGCCGGGCCGAGCGGCTCCCAGCCGAATTCTTGCTCGCGCATCCATTGCATGCGGATCGGCCGCCCCGGCAGGGCGACGGCCGTGAGCGCGGCGTCGGCTGCGACGTCGTCTGCGCCATTCTGCCCGTAACAGCCGGAGCCTTGCGCATGAATGCAGCGAACCTTGTCGGGCGGCAGACCGACCAGTTGCGCGACGGCGCGGTGGACGTCGAATACGCCCTGGCTGTGCGACCAGATGGTCATCGCATCGCCGTCGTAAAGCGCGACGGCGCAGGAAGGGCCGATCGACGCGTGCGCCAGCCACGGTCGCGAATAGCGCGCGGAAATAGTGGTCACGCCGGGCGGTGTGGCGTCGTGGGTGTCGAGCACGGCAATCTCGCGCGACGGCAGCGCCTTCAAGATATCGACGGCATTACCGGTCGGCAGGTCCCGCGTGCTGCGATGCCATGGGGATTGCTGAAACCGGCGCATGGCAGCGATCGCCTGCCATTCGGTCTCGGCGACCACCGACAGGAAGGTGCCGTTGCGCACGATCTTCACGACGCCCGGCATGGCCGCCACGGCTTCGACATCGATTTCGTCAAACGACGTGCCGACGCTCGGACCCCGGACGACGCGGGCATGCAGCATGCCGGGCATTCGCATGTCCTGAACATAGGCCGCGCCGCCCGTAATCTTGGCGGGAATGTCCAGCCGATTGACGCGATGTCCCATCCAGCGGTGCGCCGAAGGATCGCGGCGTGGCGCATCGGGAATGGCCATCACATGCAGCGAGAGCCCGGCGGCCAGGTCGCCATAGCTTGCCTCACGACCATCGGGCGCGCGCACGTGGCCCGCGCCTGTTGTCGCAGCGGAGGTCCACGGAATTTGCCAGGTCTGCGCCGCTGCCTGCATCAACAGCATGCGGACATTGGCGGCGGCATTGGCGATCGCCATGCCGCTGTCCTGCATCGAATGGCTTCCCGCGGTGAGCCCTTCGTCCGGCGTGCGGGCGGTGTCGGCAGTGACGATCTGCACCCGATCGGGCGGCAGGTCGAGCCCTTCGGCCGCCACGACCCACAGCGCCGAGGCGATGCCCTGGCCGAGCTCGGCCTTGCCGGTGAACACCGTTGCATGGCCATTGGCGTCGATGCGGATCCAGGCATTGCACCATGGGTAGCTCTTCAGGCTGCCCGGCAGGTTCGGCGCGATGACTGCCGGACCGGCGCCGCCTTCGCCGCCTCCGGCGAGTTGGGCGAAAGCGCGCGGTGACATCGCAAACGCAACAACGAGCGCGCCGCCTGCCAGAAAGGCGCGGCGCGATGGTGCTGTGAGATCGGCCGGCATCAGATGGACTCTCCCGGTCCGAGGCGCGCCACACGGTTGATCGCGCGGAGGATGCGCATATGCGTGCCGCAGCGGCACAGGTTGACGTCCATATGAGTCCGGATCTCGTCTTCGCTCGGATGCGGATTGATATCGAGCAAGGCCTGCGCGCGCATGATCATGCCGGCGATGCAGTAGCCGCACTGGGCGGCCTGCTCGATTTCGAAGGCCTTCTGCAGCGGGCTCATGCGCTCGATGGTGCCGAGGCCTTCAATTGTGCGGACCTTGCGTCCCGCCACGGCGGCGAGCGGCAGCAGGCAGGAAAATACGGCCTGGCCGTCGATCTGCACGGTGCAGGCGCCGCACTGGCCGAGCCCGCATCCGTATTTGGCGCCGTTCATTTCCAGGTCGTTGCGCAACACGTAAAGCAGAGGCGTCGTCGGATCGGCTTCCACTTGGTGATCGCGGTCATTGACGTTGATGGTCAGCGTCATGGTATCGCTCCCTCCTTGCGCGCCGTCGCCACCGCGGCTTCCAGCTTCGGCCAGGGCGGCAGATCGCTGTAGCGCGCGCGTACATAGGCCACGAGGTCGGCAACCTGCGCATCGGTGAACGCCGATCCCAGCGACGGCATCACCGGACCGGCCACGCCCTGTTCGGGGCGCACACCTTGCAGGATAATCTGGATGGTGTTGCGCGGATCGGCTTCGCGGACGGGGCTGGCGAGTGACAGCTTCGGCCGGCCCTGTGCCATCATCGGAGCGCCGGGACCGTGACATCCCGCGCATGCGCCCGCAAACAGAACGGCGCCCGCAGGATGAGCCTTGGCGGCGTGATCAGGCCTGTCGATCGGCGGCTTCGCTTCCGGTGCGGGGCGTGCCATCAACGACGCGACATAGGCGGCAATCGCACGCACGTCATCGGCCGGCGCTTTCGCGAGATTCGTCGTCACCGGCCCCATCGGCCCGGCGGCGACGGAGTGGTTCCTATCGATGCCGGTGCGAAGGTAAGTGAATATCTGGTCCGCGGTCCACGGTTGCGCGGCCGGATTGGAGCGATCGAGCGCCGGTGCGTTCCAGCCCTCCGCAACACCGCCGGCAAATGCCCGGCCGCGCTTCTCGCCGCCCGCGATGTTGCGCGGCGTGTGGCACGCGCCGCAATGGGCGAGGGCCTCGACGAGATATGATCCGCGATTGAGATCGTTTGACAGCTTGGGGTTCGGCTCCCAGACGCCCTTATGCAGAAAGAGCAAATTCCATCCCGCCAGCAGCGGGCGAAATCCGAGCGGGGGGATCAACCTGTTCGGCTGCGCCGGCGCGTCCACGGCGCGTCGTGTCATCAGAAACGCGTAGATCGCATCGATGTCGGGATCGGTCAGATGTGTGTAGTGCTCATACGGAAATGCCGGATACAGAAAACTGCCGTCACGCGCGACACCGTGGCGCATCGCCCGACGAAACGCGTCCATCGACCAACGTCCGATACCGGTTTTCTCATCCGGCGTAATGTTCGTCGAGAACAGAACGCCGAATGGCGTCGCCAGCGCCTTGCCGCCCGCATAGGGGACACCACCATATTTTGTATGGCAAACCGAGCAGTCGCCGATGCCGACGAGAACCTCGCCGCGAGCGACAACGTCGCGGGGGAAGGTTGATGGCAGCGGGCGGTCGATTTCCCGGATCTCGGGGCGATACGTCACCGCAAGCGCGGTCAACGCGCAAACGACGAAGCCACCCAACAAAACGCCGCCCACGAGTTTTTTATGCGACCGTATCCACGCCATCATCAAGCGACTTGCCTCGGCCGCGCGACGCGGCACCGGTCACGGTAACGGGGTTGCGCTCGACGTTCTTGTCGAATGAGCCTGAGTTTTGTCGAAAGGCATCCGCTGAAGTGATGATGCGTCGGCTCTGTCGATATAGCGAAAGCGGCGGGCTTCATGGACGAAACGTCGGTTCGACGTCACCGTCGTTTCGTTCAATACAGGATCCGATCGTCTTGCTATCGCCGTCACCAGATCGATTACGATCGGCCTATTTCATGACGAGTCGGCGGATGCGCTGCCGGTTCCCTTTGCGAGCAAGAACGGGAACGACGATGAGCAAACTGTTCTCCCCCGTCACACTGGGGCCCTATCATCTGAAGCACCGTGTCGTCATGGCACCGCTGACGCGAATGCGCTCTGATGCCGGCGATATCCCAATGCGCTGATGCAAGAGTATTACAAGCAGCGCACTTCGGACGGTGGTCTTCTCATCAGCGAAGCAACGCCGGTTTCACTGACCGGATATGGTTATGCGCGGGCGCCGGGCATCTATTCGGACAACCAGATTGCGGGATGGCGGGCGATCACCGACGCCGTTCATCGCAAGGGCGGCCGGATCTTTCTTCAGTTGTGGCATGTCGGACGGCAGTCGCATCCCGACCTCCAGCCGGGCGGAATTGATCCCGTTGCGCCCTCTGCCTTGCAGGCTGCAGGCTTCGCCTATGCAGCCAATGGTCCGGTGCCGTTCTCGATGCCACGCGCCCTGGGCATCGAGGAAATCGCATGCATCATCCTGGATTTCAAGAAGGCAGCTCAGCGTGCGAAGCTCGCGGGGTTCGACGGCGTCGAGATCCACGGTGCGAACGGCTACCTGCCGGACCAGTTTCTGCAAGACGGAACCAACAAGAGAACGGACATCTATGGCGGGTCGATCGAAAACCGCGCGCGCTTCCTGCTTGAAATCGTTGAAGCCGCCGCATTGGTATGGGGCGGAGACCGCGTCGGCGTTCGGATCGCGCCAAGCGGCAGCTATGGGTCGATGTCCGACAGCAATCCCTCAGCGACGTTCGGATATGTGGCGGACGCTCTGAACCAATTCGGGTTGGCCTATCTGCATGTCGTCGAGCCGCGCATCAAGGGCAACGAGCAGATCAAGGACGGCGAAGCGCCGCTGGCGTCGCAGCACCTGCGCCCGATCTTCAAGGGCCGGATGATAGCTGCAGGCGGCTTCGATCGCGCCTCGGCCATCGCCATTCTCGAAGCCGGCGATGCGGATCTGGTGGCGTTTGGCCGACAGTTCATTGCCAATCCGGATCTTCCCGAGCGTCTGCGCCACGATCTTCCGCTCAACCGCTACGATCGCAACACGTTCTACGGAGGAGGCCGCCCGGGATATGTCGATTATCCGTTCTACGATCCGGCCACCGCCCAGAACCGATCCTAAAGCTACTACTCAGACATCGAGGCGACGATGACCGTTCAACAGGACGCGGCTGCGAGCAAGGCGCCGTATTTCAGCTCGGGTCTCACTTTCGCAATGGCGCTCGCCGGCGGCGTTGCAGTGGCGAACGTCTACTACAATCAGCCGTTGCTCGGCCTGATCGAACAGAGCTATCCCGGCTCGGTTGCAATCGGCCTGATCCCCACTGCGACCCAGCTGGGTTACGCCGTCGGACTGTTTCTCCTGGTGCCGCTGGGCGACCTCGTCGAGCGACGATCCGTCATCGTGACCCAGTTCATGTTGCTCGCGGTGGCGCTGGTTTTCGCCGCGCTCGCGCCGACGACGGCAACCCTGATCGCGGCGTCGCTCATCCTCGGTGTGGCGGCAACGGTGGCCCAACAGATCGTGCCGTTCGCGGCGATCCTGGCACCACCGGAACGCCGTGGCGCCGTGGTCGGCACCGTGGTCAGCGGCCTGCTCGGTGGCATTCTCTTGAGTCGTACGATCGCAGGTTTCGTAGGCGCGCATCTGGGATGGCGCGAGATGTTCTGGATCAGCGTGCCGCTCGCACTGTCGGCGGCTTTGCTGATGCGCGTGACTCTGCCACGCCACCATCCGGCCGCTGCGATCAAGTATGGCGACGCGATCAAATCTCTGTATTCGATGTGGATGGAGGAGCCGACCTTGCGGCGTGCCGCATTGACTCAGGCGGCGCTGTTCTCGTCCTTCACGGTCTTCTGGACGATCCTGTCGCTCCGGTTGCTGGAGCCACGTTTCGGCATGGGAGCGGAGGTCGCGGGCATATTCGGGATCATCGGCGCGACCGGCATCCTCGCCGCACCGCTGGCGGGCCGTATCGCCGACAAGCGCGGGCCGCATCTCGTGGTCATGTCATGCGCTGTCGCCACGCTGCTGTCATGGCTGGTGTTCGGGACCTGGGAGTCTTTGGCCGGCCTCGTCGTCGGCGTGATCGTGCTGGACGTCGGTGTGAACTCCGCGCTGGTGGCGAACCAGCATCAGATCTTCGCATTGCGCCCGGAAGCCAGGAGCCGGCTGAACACGCTATTCATGACCAGCATGTTCATTGGCGGTTCGCTTGGTTCACTGGGCGGGACGGCGGCATATCATTTCGGCGGCTGGCTCGCCGTGTGCGGCTTCGGCGCAGTCCTGACGCTGATCGCAATTGCTCTGCAACTGGCAAAGCCCGCTTCTGCGAAGTGAGACCGAGGCTGCGGCTGCGTGCATGGAGCGCCGGCCATAGGGCCGTCAGCGCTTCTTGCGCGGAGCCGCTGACGCCGGGCGTTCGGCGCCGAGATAGCTGAGATACATCTGCGTCAGATCCGGGCACAGCCGGGCATCTGGAATGATGAATTCAACCGCTTCCACATAACCGCGGATGCGGCGGTGCTGCAGCACCGATTCGATCATGCGTGCCCCAGAGATCGCGACGGCGCGGGCGTTGGGAACGTGAATCTCGTCCTTCTTCGATAGCACCAGAAGCGCCATCAACTCGACCTTGAACTCCGTGATCGCCGTGACGCGCGTAGCCAGCAACGGATTCTGCAGCGCTCCGAAAAAGGCGGCCTTGAAAACCGGTATATGCCGGCCAGGCACCTCGACGAGCGAGTGGATCATATCGTACACGGTCGTTTTCAACGAGGCGTGTGTCCAGTTGTCTGGATCGAGCCGCTTCGACAGATTAGCGCGCACGTCCGACATCGCATCTTCCTGCAGCGCCAGCAAAAGGGCGACCTTGTCGGGAAAACGGGCATAGAACGAGCCAACGCTGGCGCCCGCACGACTCGTGATCTCTGAAATCGCGATGTCGGCGAGATTCTTGGTTTTGAGGAGCTCTCGCGTCGCAGAGAGAATATTGGCCTCCGTACGTCGACTGCGCTCCTGCTTGGGTGGCTGAATTTCTCTGGCGGATTTCACGGTGGGTCTTTCTGCCGGCATCGTCGAGGCGCGAGTATGACGTGTCATTCACAGCACCTCCGACCATCCATACTTGTTCTGATGATGTCCGACATAGGACGCAAATTTCCCTGCGGACTTCGCATGATGGCGCAGGTATGCGCTGATGATGGTCGGCCGCGACATTTTTGCACTTGCGTAGAAACTAGAATGTCATTCTAGTTCCCCTAGTAATACCGGGTATCTGGGTTTTGCGCAACTGGATTGGAACTGCGCTGCGGCGCGCTTTCGGAATTTAGCGAAGCTCCGATCGGCTTGGGTAACTTTCAAGGAATGACGCGCGTGGGCAGTTACGAGAGCGCCACATCTGGCAGCCTGCAGCACACGCGAAGCACGGCCGTGCGCGTCGAGAAGTTGCGAAAAAGCTATGGCGGGCAGGTGGCTCTGGATGATCTGTCCCTCGATATCGCCCCCGGATCGTTTCAAGCCATTCTGGGGCCGTCGGGGTCCGGAAAAACCTCGCTGCTGATGAGCGTTGCCGGCTTTCTCACGCCTGATAGTGGTCGGGTGCTTGTCAATGGTCGGGACGTTCTGCCGTTGCCGCCTGAACGTCGAAACTTCGGCATGGTCTTTCAGGGCTATGCGCTTTTTCCGCACCTCACCGTTCTCGATAACGTCGCATTCGCCCTGCGCGCCAAGGGTGCCGCGAAAGGCGAGCGCGATCGGCGCGCGCGGACGGCGATCGAACTCGTTCGCCTGTCCGGCATGGAGAACCGCTACCCGAGCCAGTTGTCCGGCGGCCAGCAACAGCGCGTGGCGCTGGCGCGTGCGATTGCGTTTGAGCCCGACCTGCTGCTGCTCGATGAGCCGCTCTCTGCGCTCGACCGCGCTTTGCGCAGTGACCTGCAAACCGAGTTGAAGGATCTTCAGCGCAAGACCGGCCTGACCTGTCTCTATGTGACCCACGATCAGGATGAAGCACTGTCGATGGCTGACGTGGTCGCCGTCATGGCGTCCGGCCAGATCAAGCAGATCGGCAAGCCTTTCGATCTTTATGAGAAACCCAGTTCTCGCTTCGTGGCGAGCTTTCTCGGCAAGTGCAATTTCATCGAGCTGGATGTGATTGCGCGGGATGGGCAAAGCGTGGTTGGTCGACGAGGTGCGAGCAACGTCAGGCACAATGGTTCCGTCGCTGAAGGTCGCTCGATGCTGTTGACCCTCAGGCCCGAAAAGATAGCGCTGTCGACTGCGGGCGGGGAGCTGCGACCGGATCGGAACCGTGCCTCCGGTCGGCTGCGACACCTGAGCTACCTCGGCAATTCGATTGAACTGGTCGTCGATACCGAAGATCTTGGAGAACTGACAGTCCGGGCGCCCGTTGGCGATATCGCGCAGATCGATCAAGGCAGGCTGATGGAGCTGTCGTGGAGCGCCGATGCCACCGTCGCGATCCCGCGCGATTGACGATCGCGATGCGTAAAGCAGATAAAGAGGGGCCGAAGGCGATGACGGGATCGATCACGACGTATACGGAGGATCTGGTCGAGATCGGAGAGCACCGCGTCCGCAAAGGCGAACTCGACCGCCGTTCGTTTCTCGCAGCCGTTGCGGCCATGGGGCTTGCTCCTGCCGCGCTGACGCCGGCCACCGCTGCAACCGGCGAACTGGTGCTAGTGAACTTCGGCGGCGTTGCAGCCAAGGAATACAAAAAGTCGTTCGGACCAGGCTGTGAGCGAGCCACCGGGCTGAAGCTGGTGGTCGATGGCTCCGGCGCGTCACCGGCCAAGATCCGCGCGATGGTCGATGCAGGCAGTGTCGTCTGGGACGTTTGCGATTATGCGCCGCAGATTGGGATCCAGCTCGGCGGCAAATATCTTGAGGAGATCGATTACAGCATCGTCGACAAGCAGAAACTGCTGCCGGGCTTCGCGCTTCAATACGGCTGCGCGGCCTACGTGTTCTCCTTCATCATGGCGTATAACAAGCAGATGGTGCCGGAGCCGCCGCGCGGATGGGCGGATTTCTGGGATCTCAAGCGCTTCCCGGGCAAGCGCGCGATGTTTAAGACACCGATCGGACAGTTGGAGGCAGCGCTCCTGGCCGCCGGCGTCGAGCCCGACAAGCTGTATCCGCTGAACCTCGATCTGGCGCTGGGTAAGATCAAGGACCTCAAGAGCGAGATCATCTGGTGGGAAACCGGTGCGCAGTCTCAGCAGCTGCTGCGCGATCGCGAAGTGACGATGGGTAACGTCTGGCATTCGCGCGCCACCGTCATGCGCAACGAAACCCGGGGCAATATCGACTTCACTTTCAACCAAGGGGTCCTGGTGGTGGGAGGCTGGGCGATTCCGAAGGGCAATCCCGCTGGCCGCGCCAACGCCAACAAGTTCATCGCCGCCGCGCAGGATCCGAAGGCGCAACTCAGCATCTATCTCAGCCTGTTCAACGGACCTGCGAATCTACAAACGATCGAACTGGTTCCTGAAGACAAGCGGGTCCTGAACCCGAGCGATCCCGCCAATCTCAAGCTTCAGGCGATCAGCAATCCGCGATACTGGGGCGAAAACAGCGCTGCGATCCAGGACCGCTGGCTCGACGCCATCTCGTGAGAAGGGCCATATGACAATCGTCACCCAGCAGCGCTGGAAACTCTCGACGCCGGCGCTGCTGACGCTGCCGGCGGTCGTGGTCGTGCTCGCGCTCTGCGTCGTGCCGGTGTTGCGGATCCTGCTGCTCGGGTTCACGGATCCGACGATCGGGCTTTCAAACTACGCGCTGCTGGGATCGAGCGAAGCGCTGCGGCGGATCGTGACGACGATGGCCCTGCTGTGCGTAACAGCCACGGTGATCACCGTGCTGCTGGCCTATGTCATCGCCTATGCGATGGTGCACGTCACGCGCCGCGAGGTGAGGTGGATGTTCTTCTTCATCCTGCTCGCGTTCTGGCTTTCGGTCTTGGTCCGGACGTTTGCCTGGATCGTCATCCTGCGGAGCGAGGGACCGGTCAATCAGGTGCTGATGGCGCTGGGCATCGTGAGCCAGCCCGTTCAACTGGTCCGCAACACTTTCGGCGTCTTGCTGGGCATGGTGCATGTCATGCTGCCGCTGGCGGTGCTGCCGCTCTATTCGGCGATGAACGGTATCGACCAGCGCCTGACGTCCGCCGCACGCGGTCTCGGTTGCAGCCGAACTCGGGCGTTCCTGTGGGTCTTTCTACCGCTGAGCGCGCCGGGCGTGGTGGCCGCAACGGTGCTGGTGTTCGTGTTTTCGCTCGGCTTCTTCATCACGCCGGTTATTTTGGGCGGTGGCCGTGTCATCATGATCGCTGAGTATATCCGGACGCAGTTCGAGGTGACGTTACGCTGGGGCTACGCGGCCATGTTGGCGACGATGCTGCTTGTGAGCGTCGCTGCCACTCTCGCGATCGCCGCTCGGTTTGTGAATCTACGGCGCATCATGGGCGGAGCACAGTGATGGCCGAAGCTGCGCTTGCATGGCCGGTACGATGGACCGCCTGGATCCTGATCGGCTTTATCTTCCTGCCGTTCCTGGTGGTGATCCCGGTATCGTTTTCCGACCGGCCCTATCTCTCGCTGCCGGAGCACGCGCTGTCGCTAGAGCACTACCGCGAATTTCTCGGCGACAGCGGCTGGTTGCACGCAATGGGCCGCAGCACGATCATCGCTGCACTTTCGACGTTGGCGGCCGTCGTGCTGGGCAGCCTGTGTGCTTTCGGCGTGTGGCGGATGCGGCCGGTTGCGGCTCGCTGGGTACAGTCGATCATCCTGCTGCCGCTGATCATCCCCACCGTCGTTCTCGGTCTGGCGTTTTACCGGGCGTGGGTCGATCTGCGCATCGTCAACACCATGTTCGGCATCGTGCTGGCGCATACCATCACGTCCCTGCCGTTCGTTTTCATCACGGTGTCTGCAGCTTTGGCTCATGTCGATCCGAAGATCGAGATGGCCGCAAAAAGTCTCGGCGCGTCGATGCCGCAGACGCTCGCCTGGGTTCTAATCCCCATGGTGTTGCCAGGCATCCTGTCGGGCGCGCTGTTTGCGTTCGTGCACTCTTTCGACGAGCTGATCGTGGTGCTGTTCATCACCTCGCGCGGTCTGGAGACGTTGCCGAAGAAGATGTGGATGAGCCTTGAGGACGATCTGACGCCGGTGATCGCCTGCGTTGCCGTGCTGCTATGCATTCTGACGCTGGCATTCCTGCTGCTGGAACTGGCGCTCCGCTCCCGACTGAGAAAGACGACATCGACATGACGGCCTTGCCGGAAGCAAAAATATGAAGCGGATCGTGATCAAGGGAGCGCAGGTCGTGACCATGGACGACGCGCTCGGCGATATCGCCACGGCCGATATACGGATCGACGACGGCGTGATCTCGGCGGTGGCGGAAAACATCGATGGCGAAGATGCAGAGGTGATCGATGCGTCCGACATGATCGCGCTGCCCGGTTTCATCGACGCACACAATTGCCTATGGCAGACGGTGCTGCGCGGCGTGGTGCCGGATCTCTGGCAGAATACCTACTATCCGCAGGTTCTCGGACGACGATCCAGGTATCGCCCCGAAGACAATTTCAATGCGGCCTATATTGGCGGCTTCGAGATGCTGTCCTACGGCGTGACGACTGTCGTCGATTACTGCCACAATATCCGCGGGCCGGGCTATGCCGAGGCCTCGATCTCGGCGTTGCGCGAGACGGGCATTCGGCACGTGTTCACGCACTCTTTCATGAATGCGAAGCCGACGCTGTTCGAGGACAACGCCGCCCAGTATGCGTACGCCCGCGAGATATTTGAGACATTTCATAATCCCAACAGTCTGACGACAATCAACTTCGGCGTCGACTCCATCGGTGCGTTGGATCTGGCCGAGCAACTTTCTTTCATTCGCGAGCTCGACGCGCCTTGCTGCATTCATGTCAACGAGGCCAATGCCATTAACCAACTGCACGCGCAGGGCCTCCTTGGTTCCGACCTTCTTGTCATTCACGGCAATCTGATTTCCAACGACGAACTGGCGCTGATGGCGGAGGCCAGAATGCCGATCTGCTTCACTCCCTCCGCCGATGTGCAGGGCACGCCGGCGGACATCGTCCGCCGCGCCATCGACAGAGGCATCAAAGTGGTGTTCGGCTGTGACGTGCCTTGCCATGTGGCGTCGGACACGATGGGGCAGCTGCGTGCGATGTATTACGT